>JBJEQL010000303.1:6059-8330 GCA_051881735.1 Oscillospiraceae bacterium | reverse complement strand
TTCATGGTAAACTGAATGAAATAAGGACGGGAAGGCGATATTCCCTTTATTCCAAGAATGGGGGCGCATTTTATCTTAATGAATCTTTCCATTGCAAGAAAGCCATAGCTGCCAAGCCAGGGAAAAAGGCACCACATATCTCCGCCCAAACAGATAAGCGGCTCATTTGTCACTCCGGAATTTACTGCGGTATGACGTGCCTCATCAAGCCTTGCGAGAGCGTTTTTCATCAGATAGGGATAAGTCTTTTCCTCACGCAGTACCTCTTTCATACGAAGAAGCACCTTTGTATTTATATCCCCGGGACAGTCACCGAAATATGCCGGGACTCTTCCCTTGACCTGTGTACAGTAAACAAGCCGCCTCTTATGGTCAACCTCGTCAACCACCCATACATGACCTGCAAGTGCTATCTTTTCCCCTGCCGGAGGGGGCATTACTATCGTTCCAAGCTCCTGTGAGCCGCAGCGGACGGTGTATTCCTCATTCTCCTTGAAAACGGCATAGAATTTAAAGGAGTTTGTGATCTTTTCACCTGCCAGTCCAACAATAAGTCCGCCGTTTTCTGTTTTCGCAATATGCTCTTTTTCAATAAGATGACGGAGCATTATCCTGAAATCGTCCTGGGATATTCGATGAAAATATTTAAGAGTAAGTACCTTTGAAGCAAGCTGCGCAGGCGTTAATTCTCCGCAGGAAGCAAGGGTGCTCATGGTCTGATGATACAAAAGACTGTAGGGCAGTCTGTCAAGCTTTGGCGGCTCGACCCATCTCTCCTCAAGATAAAGCTGAATAAGGGCAATTCCCTGAATGAGCTTCCAGGGTATCGTTTCGGGGAGCATTGCTCTTGCTTCGGGCTGCTCCTCACGAATAACGAACCACATTTCAGGCGGAAGATCACGCCTGCCTGTCCGTCCCATACGCTGCAAAAATGAGGAAACTGTAAAGGGTGCGTCTATCTGAAAGGCTCGCTCAAGCCTTCCTATGTCTATACCTAGCTCAAGGGTGGCTGTGGTAACGGTTGTCTGAAATTGATCCTCGTCCTTCATTACAGCTTCGGCTGTTTCACGGTATGAAGCTGACAGATTGCCGTGATGGATAAGAAATCTGTCAGGCTCGTGCTTTGATTCGCAGTACTGTCTTAAAGTTGTGGTGACTGCTTCACATTCCTCTCTGGAATTTACGAATACAAGGCATTTCTTTCCTCGGGTATGCTCAAATATATAGCCTATCCCGGGGTCGGCATACTGAGGTGCCGTATCTGTCGGCTCTTCAAGCTCGGGAAGAGCTTCTTCCGTGTTTTTTCCCTCGGACGCCTGAACATCGCTTACAAAGAAATGCTCCATTGAAAGCCGCCATTTCATTCCTTTGGCTTCGATTCGGGGGATCACCGTTCCCCTGCCTGTTCCCGACGCAAGAAATTCTCCTGTGCTTTCCAAATCTCCAATGGTAGCAGACAAGCCTATTCTTCGGGGATTGACTCCTGCCATTTTTGAAAGCCTTTCGATAAGACAGAGAGTTTGTCCACCTCTGTCCCCTCTCATAAGGGAATGTACCTCATCAATGACGATAAATCTCAGATCTCCGAAAAGCCTTGGGATAGCTGCGTGCTTATGTATAAGAAGTGCCTCCAGCGATTCGGGAGTGATCTGCAGTATTCCCGATGGATTTTTTAATAGCTTTGCCTTATGGGACTGAGAAACATCTCCATGCCAGTGCCAGACAGGAATCTCCCCTTCGGCACAGAGGTCGTTAAGTCTCATAAACTGGTCATTGATAAGGGCTTTCAAAGGACCTATATAAATTGCTCCCACAGAGCGCGGCGGATCCTCGGAAAATAATGTAAGTATGGGGAAAAAAGCCGCTTCCGTTTTTCCCGAGGCGGTTGAGGCGGAAAGAAGCACATTTTCATCGGTGTTGAATATTCCGTCCGCAGCAGCCACTTGAATTGCCCTGAGATTTTCCCAATTGTTTCGATAGATGAAATCCTGCACAAAAGGAGCGTATCTGTTGAAAATATTCATGGCTTATCCTTATATTTCAAATTCAGCAAATTCTTCTTCGGTATTTTCGCTTTCCTCAGTCTGCGATTTTGCAAACTTAAAGCTTTCGGAGCCTAAAAGCTCTGTAACATTTATTTCGGGATTCTGATAAATTATATTCAGAAGCTCAATAAAGTCACGAATGACCTCTCTGGGCGTAATATTGGAATCTGCTCCTATCCTGCCGAATTCTATCTTGATAAAATTTATCATATCCTCCTCGGTGAGC
>JBJEQL010000303.1:0-5959 GCA_051881735.1 Oscillospiraceae bacterium | reverse complement strand
CCAAGATATTTCGCCTTTCCCTGCAGGGTATCGTTATACATGGTAAGTATCTTTTCGTAATTATACTGTCTTGTAATGCTGTTAGGCACTTTATAGATATTCACAAGCTCGTCAATAAGGATAAGCATACCGTTATAACCTGCCTGTTTAAGAAAACAGGCAAACAGCTTTATGTATTCATACCAGTCATCATCGGTGATGATGATATTCACTCCCAGCTCGGTTTTGGCTTCCGTTTTTGTGGCATATTCGCCCCTGAACCATTTTACTACCTTTGCCTTGGTATCATCATCACCGTTAATATATGAACGGTAATAAAGTGACAACAGCTTTGCAAAATCAAAGCCATGAACCATTTCGTTCAGGGAATTTATTACCGTATATATTTTTCCTTCCACCATTGATGTAAATTCGGGACTTTCGGAATCTCCCCCGTTTTCTGCGGCGACCTCGTTCTGAACGCTGCTTATCCATCTGTCGAGAATAAGCGTCAAAGCACCGCCCTCGGGTCTTGTTTTTGTAGACATATTTCTGATAAGCTCCTTGTAAGTGGCAAGTCCCTGACCCTTTGTTCCCTGTAAACGTCTCTCGGGAGAAAGGTCTGCGTCTGCAACCACAAAATTCTTATCCATTACATAATTTCTTATCGTTTGGAGAAGAAAGCTCTTTCCGCTTCCGTATTTTCCCACGATAAATCGAAATGACGCTCCGCCGTCGGAAATAATATCCACATCATGCAAAAGAGCGTTTATCTCAGTTTCCCTTCCCACGGTGATATACGGAAGTCCCACTCTCGGCACAACACCGCCTTTCAGGGAATTTATCACAGCTGATGCGATCCTCTTCGGTATTTTCATTCTTTAACAATTCCTTTCAGTTCATCGGCATAATCTTCAATTATCTCGGGGATATCACCGTTAAAGGCAATGACAGTATCTCCGAACATATCAAAAAGCTTGTCATTTATCGAATCCGCAAGCACCGAAAGCATTACTCCCTTTTTGTTTCTGAGAATATCCGTACTTATGCCGTAAAGAAGGCAGCGGAGAAGCTCATATTCATTTTCCTCAAGAGGAATATCATTATCTTTGCTGTCACAGGGAACGGCTTCAATGTATTCTTCAAAAACAGCGGGAGCTGCTTCGGGAATATTATCCTCATTCTCGTCCTGCTCGGATTCGGTCATCAGCCTGTCCCTTGTGATCTCTGCCGCCTGACGGATACCCTTCAGTTTTGACAGATCAAGGTCAATTTTTCTCGGTGCGTTTCTTCTTTTTTCTTCGAGAAGAGAATCGATCGTCTTTTCGATTATTCCGACAGTGATCTTTGTTTCGATAGGCTGATCTATTTCGGGAGAAATGCCGTATTTTTTCCGCATTATACTGTCAATGGTTTTAACAAGCTTACCCAGCTTTTTGCTGCGGCTGTCAATAGTATGAAACCTTATACAGCTCCATCTTCCGTTTACACATTCATATTTATGAACGTCATTTACAACATAGCAATAGCTTTTATATCTTACGCTGTCGTAAAAAACCGCTCTGTCAAACATTTCATAGTAACAGGATACGGGATATCCGAAATAGCTTTCAAAAAGGCTTTTTTTACGGTGCTTTTCGCTGTATTGGCAAAGGGCACGGTAAACGTCACAGATGACTTTTTGACAATCATCGGGACAGTTTTTATAAAGCTTGGAATTTCCGATATTATATGAGGAGAGCTTTTTTATCGCACCGAACATTTCTGCATCGGATAAATTTTGAGGAGTTTTCAGAGAAATAAGCGCTTCTTCTGCGCTTGTATCGAAAACCTCGCTGAATAATTCATTCTCAAGGCCGTAAAAAACAGCAAAATCCTTTAGCCACCGATCAAGATACGGCGTAATACTTTGGTCAAGTTCTCCGTAAAGCCTGCCGAAATCGGAAAGCTTTTGAAAGCCCTCAGCGGCACTGCTTACACCCACCAAATGAAGCAGCTCATATATATAGACAAAAGCAAAGGACAGAGATGTCTTTCGGACATCTCCCCTGCGCACCTTTGTACGCCATGAAAAATAGCATCGGAGCTGATTGGTGCTCATTGTGCGATAGGTAGGATAATAGCAGTTAAAATCACCGCTGTAAACATAATCGTCCTCGTAATCCTCCATGAGCCTTGCCTGCTCATAAAAGGTTTTTCTGTCAGACATGGAATAAATGGCAGCTTTGCGTATGCTCTGCTCCAGCTCGGATATTTTCGGGGGAACATAGTCGCTCATCTGCGAGGCGGTCTTGATTATGGGCTCATCCTTATAGACTGTCGAAGAAAAGCTTTTGCTGTTTTTCAGTTTTTCATCGGAAAGTATCATCTCAATGATTTTTTTCGCTTCAGGCATACGATCCCCCCTTAACCGAAACATTTATTCACTTTAAGTATATCATAGCATCAGGTTGTTGTCAATCAAAAAAGCACATACGTTTTGCGTTCATACAATATTTACAAAATATTACAATTGATCTATCACTTTAAAATCGTATAAAAAACTATGATATTAAGCCGAGTTGTCCATATTTTTTAACTCGCATATGATTCTGCCCCAAAAGCCTTGCAGTATATTTTTACTGCTTCAAAACTATTTTTTACATAAACTTGAGTATATTTTTTCTCCCGAAAATCCCGATTTTTTAAGGATACCGCATATTAGGATATGGTGTTTATACACAGCAGATCAATTAATAATTCTCAAACAAAACTCAAACATTTGACAAATAAACTTGTGATAAGCTATAATAAAAAAACAGGGGGCAGAAGTATGAAAAAAATGGCGGAAATAAAAACGCAGCTTCTGAAGCTCAGCGAAATAGCCTTTGAACGTGCAGGAAAGAAAAAAGGGCGAACACTCCACATAACCGGCGCCGCCTGCCTTGGAACGACCTTTGTGGGACTTGGCAAGCTGATAATGGGTATAATTTCGCTGTCTTTTTTTACTTGTGTAAGCGCACTTTACACATTTGGTATGGTGGCTGCAAAGATAACTGCGCTTGCAGGAATACTGAAAGAGGAAAACTCTAAACAGCAGTACGGTTACTATAAGCTGTCGGGGATAATTCTAACTTCGGCAAGTGCGGCGTACATTCTCTATTCGCTGTGGATACAGTTTCATCCACCAACAGCCGTTTATCATATGTACATTGCTCTCGGAATTGCAGCGGTCACATTTACCGAGATCGTGATAAATATCCGTGGTGTAATAATCGAATCGAAAAGCTGTTCACCGCTGTTTCACGCATTGAAAATGATAAATCTTGCTTCGTCACTTATATCCCTTGTGCTTGTACAAAATGCCATACTCTCTTTTGCAAATTCTGAGAACGAGGTGTCGGACGAGAGACTGGCGCAAATGTCAAGCGGACTTATCGGTATTTTTATGGGCAGCATTGCGGCAATTCTCGGAATAATGATGATAATCAGAATAAACAAAATGCAGAAAAAATCGGAGGAAAAATAATGATAAATCTTCTTGTTGTTGAAGACGATATTAAACTTAATCAGACCGTATGTACATATCTTAATGACTGCGGATTTAACGCCAAGGGCTGCCTTAATGCAAACGAGGCGTATGATGAAATGTACAATAATATTTACGAGCTGATAATTTCCGATATTATGATGCCCGAGGTTGACGGCTTTGAGTTTGCGGAAAATGTTCGCAAGGTAAACAAGCATATCCCCATTCTGTTTATGTCCGCAAAGGACGATCTGCCCTCAAAGCAGCGCGGCTTTCAGCTTGGCATAGACGATTATATGGTAAAGCCTATTGTCCTTGATGAACTGCTTTTAAGGGTAAGAGCGCTTCTGCGCCGAGCAAATATCGAAATGGAACGCAGACTTGTTGTGGGCAATCTTGAGCTTGATGCAGACGCAATGACAGCCACCATAAACGGCGAGGAGATACCCGTCACCACAAGAGAATTCAATATAACCTACAAGCTGCTTTCCTATCCTAACAAGACCTTTTCACGGGCACAGCTTATGGACGAATTCTGGGGCATCGAATCGGAAACAAGCCTTCGTGCGGTGGACGTTTATATCACCAAGCTTCGTGAAAAATTCTCCGAATGTGACGGCTTTGAGATAAAAACCGTCCGTGGAATTGGCTACAAGGCGGTGCTGAAATGAAAAATGACGGCAATGTAAAAATGTCCCGTTTTCCTGTATCGCTGTTGGTGATATTGTTTCTATCATTGCTGTTTATGTCAGGTATGCATCAAGGACTTATTGTGCTCGGCGATGAGATGAACTGGAACGGCTTGGTAAAAACCATAGTGCCGATGGTGTACTGGCTCCTTGTTGCGGTAGTGCTGACATTATACACGGGCTGGCGGGTCAAGCGCACCTATGAGATACCTATGCAGGAGCTTGCAAAAGCTGCATCAAAGGTAGCTCATGGCGATTTTTCGGTGTATATTCCGACCATAAACACTGCAGACAAAACAGATTATCTTGATGTTATGATAATGGATTTCAACAAAATGGTTGAAGAACTTGGCAGTATTGAAACGCTTAAAACCGACTTCTTCTCCAACGTTTCCCACGAAATAAAAACGCCGCTTGCGGTGATACAGAGCAATGCAGAGCTGTTACAGCGAGAGGAACTTTCAAAGGAACAGCAGAAAGAATGTACCGATACTATCCTCGTCGCAACAAAGCGGCTTTCAAATCTTATCACAAACATATTAAAGCTGAACAAGCTGGAAAAGCAGGCAATAAGCCCCGAACCGAAGCGTTATGACGTGTGCGCTCAGCTGTGTGAGTGTGCATTGCAGTTTGAGAATGTTTGGGAGGAAAAGAACATTGAATTTGAGGCTGATTTAGAGGACAGGACGTATATTGAAGCGGACGAGGAACTTATGGCTATCGTATGGACAAATCTGCTTTCAAATGCGGTAAAATTTACACCAAACGGCGGAAAGATAACACTTACGGAAAAATCGGACGGTGAGCGTGTAATAATCTCCGTCACCGACACCGGCTGTGGAATGAACAAGCAGACTATGAAGCATATTTTCGATAAATTCTATCAGGGGGACACATCGCATTCCACCGAGGGCAACGGTCTGGGCCTTGCTCTGGTGCAGAAGATAATGCAGATCTCGGATGGAACGGTAACGGTGAAAAGCAGTCTTGGGAATGGGTCTGTTTTTACTGTGACTTTGCCTTCTTCGGTACAATAATATATACAAAAGCTCCGTCGTAAGGGTTCTTGCGGCGGAGCTTTTTTCAATGTGGAAAGTGAAAAGTTAAAAGTGAAGTTTTTACAAGTTTGAAGTGTGTAGAGTAAAGAGTGGAGTTTATACATCAGCTTAACTTCACTCTTAATTCCTAACAATTCAAACTTGTAAAAAATTAATATTTCTCAAACACAACTCAAAAAAAGCACAAACAAAAAGGATTTATAATAAACACATCAAATAAACCCAATATCAAAAACGGAGGTATTTAAAATGGAACTTTTCAAATGTATTGACGGACTGCTTCACGGCACAAGGTATCTGGCTTGGGGAATAGGCATTGTTGGCATAGTTGCTTCGATCGTCCTGTTCTTTGCAAACCTTTCGCTTGGTTTTGCTTCGGCGGCGGTATGTATTGCCGCACTTCTGCTTTCCATAGCGGTTGCCTTGCTGCTGATACCAAAGCAGTTTGCAAAGGGATTCTTCGGAAGCAAGACAAAAAATGTTATCGGCGGTTCTGCTCTGGTGATAGCTGTTGCCGTTATGGGAATTGTATATGCAGCTAATGGAGGATTTCCCACACTAAATCTTTTATTTGCATAATTCATAAATTTGATACCCCTTTTCAGAGGAACAGAGATAAATTCTTTGCTCCTCTTTATTCTTTGATAAAAAATTTTCCCCAACGAGATCGAAGTCATGACCACCACTTCAAGTGGTGGTTTGAGAATAGCCCTATAAGGGCTTAA
>JBJEQL010000302.1:0-8339 GCA_051881735.1 Oscillospiraceae bacterium | reverse complement strand
CATAATATTTACACCATGCTGACCGAGAGCAGGGCCAACCGGGGGAGCAGGAGTAGCCTTACCTGCAGCGATCTGAAGCTTAATTAAGCCAACAACTTTCTGTGCCATATTGAATGCACCTCCGTAATATAGAAGAATCCGAATTCGGATTCATACAGTTTATGTTTTTTCTCCGCCGAATTAATATTCGTCGGTTTTTACAACCTTTGACATTTCAAGTGTTGCAAGAGTTTCTCTTCCGAACATTGATACCGATACATCAACTGTCATATCTTCGGTATTAACATTCTTAACTTCTCCGACAAAGCCTTCCATTGTACCGGAAGTGATCTTAACTCTGTCGCCCTCCTTGATATTGATCTCAACGATAGTTTCGTTAGTATCAACTCCGAGTGCGGCAACCTCCTTATCGGAAAGAGGAACAGGCTTTGACGCAGGACCAACAAATCCGGTAACGCCTCTTACATTTCGTACAACGTACCATGAATCATCGGTAAGAACCATTTTCACGAGAACATATCCCGGGAAAATCTTTCTGTCAACCTCACGTTCCTTATTCGTTTCGGTAAGCTCCTTAACGTGTTCGGTAGGAATGCAGACCATAGGAATAAGATCACGGAGATTACGGTTTTCGACAACCTTATCGATAGTATCTTTCACCTTGTTCTCGTAACCGGAATAGGTGTGAATGACATACCATTTTGCAGCTTCTGACATTCTTCTATCTTCCTTTCGCAAAAACGCTTACATTCCAAGACTGAGCTTGAGCAAAGCGGCGAGTCCGCTGTCGATTCCCCAGATTACTATACCGCATACGCACATTGCAACAAGTACAACTGCGGTATTGTTGATGACCTTCTTCTTGCTCGGCCATACAACTTTTTTGATCTCGCCTCTCAAATCCTTGAAAAACTTGACGATCGGGTTAGTTTTTTTCTGACCCTTTGCCTTGGCTTTGGCATTATCTTTTACGATCTTATCTGCCTTAGCTTCAGCCTGAGCAACGATGGATTTTTTTGACGGCGATTTAGCTTGATTTTTTTTGCTATCAGCCATTCTCACACCTCTTCCTTACTTGGTTTCCTTGTGAAGAGTATGTTTTTTGCAGAACTTACAATACTTATTCATTTCAAGTCTGTCCGGATCGTTCTTCTTGTTTTTCTTGGTATTGTAGTTGCGCTGCTTGCACTCTGTGCAGGCCAATGTTACCTTTACTCTCATATCGGCACCTCCTATTAAATGTTCCCTTTAAGAGAACGTTTCGATTTCGCAGGAACTTATGTCCCTGTGCCTCCCTCTATGGCAATTTGATTGTATGATCATCGATAAAAGCAAGCTTTTGCCAAGATCATACACTTTGTCGAGAGGTCATGTCCCATATTTCAGGGCACAAAAAATAGACCTCTGCAAGAGGTAGTTTCATTCTACCACATTTAGAGGTCATTTGTCAAGTGTTTTTTTGTAATTTTTAATAATTTTTTCCCTTTATTTTCTACATAACCCTAAAAAGGCATTTAAGAGTCATTTAACCTCATGGCATTCAGGAAGTTTTCTTGGTGCTTCTTTAGAATACGTCCAACGCACCGCATTTGTTATGATCTTCTGTATTTCCGGCATATAGTAAACAGGGTACTCCTCATGTCCCGGCTGAAAATAGAATATCTTGCCATATCCTCTTGTAAAGGTCACACCACTGCGGAATTTTTCATTCCTGCTGAAAGTTCCCTCAAAAACAACATCGTCCGGATTCGGTATATCAAACCATTCACCGTACATTTCCTCATGCGGAATTATAATAGTATCAGGTACTCCGTCTGCAATGGGATGATTCGGAGCAACACATTTCAGCGTTTCACTGTCATTATTGCGCCAGTTAAGCGACATTGTTGTTCCCATAAGCGCTTTCATTATCTTTGAATAATGTGCCGAATGGAGCGCAACCAACCCCATTCCGCCGAGAACAGCGTTCTTTATCAGCTGAACGTTTTCGTCGGTGATATCGTCATGCCTTGCGTGAGCCCACCAGATAAGAACATCGGTATTCCGCAGCATTTCCTCGGAAATACCCTGATTATTCATATCAAGCGTTGCGCAGCGGACCTCCATATCCTCATTTTTCTCCAAAAAACCTTCAATACAGCCGTGAATACCTTTCGGATATACCTTAGCAATCCCATCATACTCACGTTCATGCACATATTCATTCCAAACTGTAACTCGTATCATCCAAGAATTCCCCTCAAATTGTCTACGGACTTCTTTATAAATCCAAGCTGGTCATACGCACCAAAATGCTCAATTGTATAAATACCATTATATCTGCTCTTTGCAAGCTCCCCTACTATATGCGAAAGCGCAATACAGCCGTCACCGACAGGACAAGCGTACATTTCCGTACCATCAACAGCACATTTCATCTCGCAGCGTTCATCGGGCGTCATGCTTCTGTCCTTGCAATGAACGTGAACAATATACGGTTTTAGCCGCTCGAAAGCATAGTTTTCCGACTCTGCGCTGTACATAAAATTGCCCGTATCAAATGTTACCTTTAAATATGGTACTTCTGCTATAAATTCAAGCATTCTTTCCGAAGTAGAGATCGGACTGTGAAAATCATCAAAATCCTCGATCATCGGAGTTAAGCCCTTTTCGTGTGCATATCTGCATACGTCTTTCATTGCAGATATCATCCTGTCTTTTTCTTCTGCCATGACGTTTTTATCGTTTGAAGAATAAAATCCGGGGATAAGCATGATTTTTTCTGCACTCAACTCCGCTGCCCTGTTGCAATGATAATATGCAGCGCTCAAATCGGAGGAATTGGCAAAATCATAAAAGCCATACACCGATGATATTTTCATCCCCGATGCGGCGATAAGAGCAGCTGTTTCATCGTTTTTCAGATCTGCAATATCAAATTCAAGATAATCTATCCCAAAGCCTTTGACTGTTTCAAGTATCTCGGAAACGGTTTTTCCGCATTGTTCTGCCGCTTCACATATATGATGGAAAAAAACCGAAAGTTTCATAAACGAATAATCCCCCGATAAACTTAACAATAGAATTATTATACCATAATCAACATATTTTTTCAATATAAACCTTAATAAAAAACACGGTATTTCAACGAGTGAACAAACAATAAAAATTCTATGAAAGCATGGTCATAAATACCGTGTTTTACTGTAGGGGACGGGTCGCCCGTCCCGATTTTTGAATGGTATTGGTGACAACGGGACGGGAAACCCGTCCCCTACAATAGTTTGTTAATATTTTTTGGGGAAATAATTTACTCGTTGAAATACCGTGTAATAAAAAACGGAAAAATTCGATACCGAATTTGTATAATAATTGATTGACATAAAGGAAGAAAAAAGTTATAATAAACTTACCGATGAATTAAGGTATAAACAAGGATCATGTTTTGAAAGAGGAAAAATTTATGACGCTAAATGAACTTGAAACAGGCGAATCTGCAGTCATTACCGCCGTCAAAGGTGACGGAGCGCTCCGATGCCGCCTGCTTGATATGGGACTTATCCCCAAAACCAAAGTCATGATACGAAAAGTCGCACCTATGGGCGACCCGATCGAGCTTTTTCTCCGTGGATATGAGCTTACGATACGACTTGACGATGCAAAGCTTATAGATATTATCCCCGAAACAAGTGAGAAGGGAGATAATGCAAAATGATATTTGCCCTTGCAGGTAATCAGAACTGCGGTAAAACCACGCTTTTTAATCAGCTGACAGGCTCAAATCAGCACGTTGGAAACTTTCCGGGCGTTACCGTTGACAGCAAATCGGGCAGCGTTCGTGGGCTCAAAAACTGTGAAGTCGTTGACCTTCCAGGAATTTATTCGATACGCCCTTACACAAATGAGGAAATCGTCACCCGTGATTTTCTTATCGAGCAGAAACCGAATGCGATCATAAACATAGTTGACGCAACTAATATCGAGCGAAATCTGTATCTTACTCTCCAGCTGCTTGAAATGAATATTCCGACCGTACTTGCGCTTAATATGATGGACGAAGTGCGAAATAACGGCGGAACAATTGACGTTGAAAAGCTTTCGGCTAATCTTGGTATACCCGTAGTTGCGATAAGCGCTGCCAAAAACGAAGGCGTTGACGAGCTTATTCAGACAGTTTATGAAACAGCTTCTAAAAAGCTTCTGCCGACCAAGAAGGACTTCTGCAGCGGTGCAGTTCATCGTTGTATCCACGCTGTAACACATCTTATTGAAGACCATGCGGCTGCTGCGGATATTTCTCCCCGATTTGCCGCAACAAAGCTTGTAGAACAAGACCCGTACATAATCGAAAAGCTCGGTATCAACGAAAACGAGTGTGATATGGTCGAACACAGCGTTACCGAAATGGAATCGGAAATGGGTCTTGACCGAAACGCTGCGCTCGCCGATATGCGTTATACATTTATCGAAAATGTCTGTGCAAAAACGGTCGTTAAATGCCACGAAAGCAAGGAACACGCACGAAGCGTACAGATAGATAAGGTGTTGACAGGAAAATACCTTGCTATTCCTGTGTTTATCCTTATAATGCTGCTTATTTTCTGGCTGACATTTGATGTTTTCGGCGCAGTTTTAAGCGATCTGTTAAGCATGGAAATTGACTTTGTGACCGGAGCGGTCGATTCGGCACTTACATCTTACGGACTTAACCCTGTTGTTCACAGTCTTATTATTGATGGTGTTTTCTCGGGAGTCGGAAGCGTTTTAAGCTTTCTTCCGATAATAGTTGTTCTGTTCTTCTTCCTTTCAATGCTTGAAGACAGCGGTTACATGGCAAGAGTTGCTTTCGTAATGGATAAGCTGCTGCGTAAAATCGGACTTTCAGGACGTTCATTTGTTCCAATGCTTATAGGCTTCGGCTGCAGCGTTCCTGCGATAATGGCAACGAGAACGCTCTCTTCCGAACGTGACCGCAAGATGACGATATACCTCACGCCGTTCATGAGCTGCAGCGCAAAGCTGCCGATATATGCGGTGTTTACCGAAGCATTTTTCAGCAGCCACAAGGCTCTTGTGATGATATCGCTTTATGTCGGAGGTATCATAGTCGGAATAATCTGCGGACTTATAATGAATAAAACGCTCTTTAGGGGCAAGCCTGTTCCGTTTGTAATGGAGCTTCCAAATTACCGTCTGCCCTCACCTAAAAGCGTCGGAATGCTCATGTGGGACAAGGCAAAAGATTTTCTGCAGAAGGCATTTACCGTTATTTTCGTTGCAACCATTATAATATGGTTCCTGCAGACCTTTGACCTTAAATTCAATGTTGTTTCCGACAGTTCAAACAGTATTCTTGCCGCTATCGGAATGATAATTTCACCCATACTCAAACCGCTCGGCTTCGGCGACTGGCGTGTTTCAACGGCGCTCATTTCGGGATTTACTGCAAAGGAATCGGTCGTTTCGACCCTCGCTGTACTCACGGGTGCAAGCATTTCAAACCTCGGTGATGTATTGGGAACGTTTTTTACGCCGCTTTCAGCTGTAAGTTTTTTAACCTTTACACTTCTCTATACTCCCTGCGTTGCAGCAATAGCCGCAGCAAAACGTGAACTTGGCAGCGGATGGGCAGCGTTTGCGCTCTGTATTGCCCAATGCTGCGTGGCTTGGATAGCTTCGTTTGCTGTATATAATATTGGTGGTCTGTTCATCTGATTTATCTCTGCAAAGTCATAGCACTTTACAGAGTGTATCGTATAACCACGGCATTTCAACGAGTGAACAAACAATAAAAATTCTATGAAAGCATGGTCATAAACACCATGTTTTACTGTAGGGGACGGGGCGCCAGTCCCGATTTTTGAATGGTATTGGTTACAACGGGACGGGAAACCCGTCCCGTACAATAGTTTGTTAATATTTTTTGGGCAAATAATTTACTCGTTAAAATACCGTGATCGTATAACAAGCCTTTCATTCACTAATTTTTATATGCAGATTTGAATAATTATGTATAATATATAATGGTATATTCTTTTTTAAAGGAGATTTTTATGGGCGTTGCCGACTGGATAGCAATTGCATTAATAGCTTTTGCAGTTTTTTGTGCGGTGTATTTTATGATAAAGAACAAAAAATGCGGAAAAGGCTGCTCCGGCTGTCCCTACTCGGGAGAATGCAGCCGCAAATCTGAGAAGGAGGAGCGTTAAATGCCGCAAAAAAGGAACTATCAGCATGAGCTTGAACAAATACTGAACGGCATTGACAGAGATAATCCCCCACGGCTTCTTCTTCAAAGCTGCTGCGCTCCGTGTTCAAGCTATGTTTTGGAATATCTTTCGGAATATTTTGCAATAACGGTTTTCTATTTTAACCCGAATATCTATCCCGAAGAAGAATTCTTCAAGCGCAGCGCTGAACAAAAGCGGCTCCTTTCGCTTATGAAATTCAAAAATCCTGTTGATTTTATCGAGATAGGCTATCAGTCAGAACGGTTTTATGAAGCTGTAAAAGGTCTTGAACACATTAAAGAGGGTGGAGAGCGCTGTTACGCCTGCTACAAGCTTCGGCTTGAACAGACTGCCGAGCTTGCAAAGGAACGTGGATTTGACTTTTTTACCACAACCCTTTCGATAAGTCCTTACAAAAACGCTGACTGGCTCAACGAAATAGGAGATAAGCTTGCCGAAAAGTATGGTGTTCGATATCTAACATCGGATTTCAAGAAAAAAAACGGCTACAAGCGCTCAACAGAGCTTTCGGAAAGTTTCGGAATGTATCGTCAGAATTACTGCGGCTGCGTTTTTTCGATAAAAGAACGTGAAGAAGCTATAAAAAATAAAGATATATGAAAGGAACGGTCATAAATATGGAAATAAAGGGATATACCTACGGATATGACGCAAGAAAAGGAATGCTCACCGACCCGAGAGCATCCGAATCGATGGAACAACTTGCAACATTAGGAACGAACTGGATCTGTCTTGCGATGACGATAGAACAGGATCATTTCTATTCGACCAAATTTGGATTCGATTACCGCAGAAACTCGACCGACAAGGAGCTTACCTTTGCGATAGACAAGCTTAAATCGCTCGGTCAGCATGTCTGCTTAAAGCCGATGCTCAACTGCGCTGACGGCACATGGAGAGCCAACATCGGTTTTCCTGAAGCCGACTGGGGCGACACCGATTACTGGAAGGAATGGTTCTCCTGCTACACAGCATTTATCTGTCACTATGCAGAAATTGCCGAGGACACAGGCTGCGAAATGCTTTGCATCGGCTGCGAAATGCTCGGAACAGAACGCAAAGAGGATTACTGGAGAGCGCTCATCGCCGAGGTTCGCAAGGTTTACAGCGGAAAGCTTGTCTACAACGCAAATCACGGCAAGGAACGCAACATACGCTGGTTTGACGCCGTGGACTACATCGGCACTTCCGCTTACTACCCTGTTTCAAAGGGCGCAGGCGCAACTCTTGAAGAAATGTGTGCTGCATGGGAATATCACAAAAAAGATCTTGCCGCTCTCTCGGCTGAACTTGGAAAGAAGATAATCTTCATGGAGATCGGCTGCAGAAGCGCAAGCGGCTGCTCGTCAATGCCGTGGGATTTTACGCACAAAGACCTGCCTTATGATGAGGACGAGCAGGCAAACTTCTTTGAATCCGCTATGAAAAGTATGTGGAACGAAGAATGGTTCAGCGGTTTCTTTTGGTGGGACTGGTACACATTCCTCCCAAAACGTGAAAACGAACTCGGCTTTGCAATTTATGGCAAAAAAGCTGAAAGAATTGTCAGAGAATGGTATACAAACAATTAATTCTGCAAGTTTTTCTCACCAATTATTCATCTCATAACTGATTTATCAATTAATCCGGACTTTTTCTGTTAAAAATGCCTAAATATCGTCAAATTGTCATGTTAAATTCATCTTGTTTTTACCTTGACTTTTGAAGCTTAAAAAGGTATTATTTATAGTGTACATTAATACAAGAAGAACTCTGAATTAAGTGCTTCTTGTATATTTGCCGCAAACCGCCGTGCGGCTGTACTTAACAAACTAAATATGGCGGAGAAAAGGGAGTTAATTATGAAATTTTCCAAGAAGATTCTTGCATTCAGCCTTGCTGCTTGCATGACAGTCCCCTTCCTTGCAGGTTGTTCAAGCAAGGACACAAACACAGAGGCAAATACCAACAGCGGTTCTTCAGATTCCGCAAGCACTCTCGTTATCGGTGGTATCGGCCCTGTTACAGGCGGCGCTGCAGTTTACGGAAACGCTGTAAAGAACGGCATACAGCTTGCAGTTGACGAGATCAACGCTGCAGGCGGCGTAAACGGCATCAAGCTTGAACTCA
>JBJEQL010000301.1:0-2149 GCA_051881735.1 Oscillospiraceae bacterium | reverse complement strand
TTTTTACCCTATAAACGCAAAAAAGCGGAGAACTTTTACATTCTCCGCTTAGCGCCAATATTCAGTTTTCTATAGCTTATGCAACCTTTGAATAATCAATGATAGAAATTTCCTGCATAAGTTTTCTTGCGTGTGCAATAATATCTTCCAGCTTTTTCAGCACATCGCCCGTATAGGTGATTTCGTTGCACTCCGTACATTTATAACAGGGAACATTTCTTACGATTACAAGGCAGCTGCCTAAATCGGTTACACTGGTTGTAAAGCCTTTTTCAGCTTTTGCGCCGCAATTTACACAAATCATAATCATTTCCTCCTCGTCTTAAAATCGCTGTTCCATTGTTGTTCATCGGGATAGTATGCGGTAATAAGGTAGATAAATTCATTATCGTGGCTAACCACTATATGAATGAATTTGCCCCTAACTTCCATACCTAAAACAAGACAGCTCGGTAAAGGCTTATCATTTTCATATTGTTCTATAATTTCGCCGTTTGCTACACAGCACATAACATCATCAAGTGTTATTCCACGTTCAAACAGCCGTATTCGAGCGTGTTCTGTTATCGCATAATGCTCGGAAGCGTTCAGCTTACGCAATTCTTCAATTAAAATCATATGTTTATTCCTCTGTTATTCTTGTATTCTTATTATACCACTATGCAGGAAAAAATTCAAGTCATTTTTCAGCGTTTCGGCGGCGTTGGATTCTTTGGGGCAGTTTGATGTGTCAAACCTTTCTGTGCCCGAAGCTCGTCACGCTTCTTCACATATTCCCGTGAAAGTTCGGGGTTTTTGCGGAAAACATCGTTTACCTCGTCAATCTTTGCCCGTAAGGTCCGACAATTACTTTCGCTTTGTTCCAAGCGTTCTGCCATAGTAGGCTTAAAGGCTCTGACAATATCCTCACAGGAGCCGCTGTATTCTATCAGCTTCGGACGGCTGCCCAGCGGAACATCATTACTCCATTTGGAGAAACCGTCAACAATAGAGGTTGCTTTCTTTGCCTGCTCATAGGTGTTGTTAATGTCGTTTCCGTACCTTGTTATCAGTTCGGGCTTTATGTACCGTCCCGTTTCAAGAAAGCGATTTATCATTCGTCCAAGCGCCTTGTTTCGGTCAAGCTCGTTGAAATGAACATATACGGAATAACCTTTGCTTTTGGCAATAGCCGCTATATTGATAAGTTCTGTTGTATCACCGCCAACACGGGGATAGGTAATATTCTCACCTTTTTCAAGGGCGGTCAATAACTGATGCTCCGAAATGCGTTGGCTCTCCTTGTGGACTACGCCTGCACCCCAACCGTCGTTGTATTCGGGCAGCAGCTTCTTTGCTTCGTCGCTGTCGATAACCCTCGACTTATACATCTCGGAAATAGGCTCGACCAGAGCCGAGGACTTGCCCGACGCAGGCAGACCGATTACAATATCCATTCTTCGCTCACAGCGAATTTCTCCCGAAAAAGAAACAGTGCCGTCACTCTTGGTAACAGCACTGCCCATATTCTGTAATCGGTCAAATACGCCTTTCTGTATTCCTGCACGGTTTTTCAGCTCTATTGTTGGCTTACTGCTGCTTATGCAGGAGTTGGCTTCTTTGATTTCCTTTAATGCCATTATTTCAGCTTCGGGAACGCTCTCATTTGCGGCAAGTCGTTTCAGAACGCTTTGCATTTCCTCTGAAACAGGCTCTCCCGTCAGCTTATTTATCATAAAATCACCCCTTAAACGCAAAAAAGCGGAGAACTTTTACATTCTCCGCTTAAAGCACATATTCAATTTTTGTTTGTTATGCGACCTCGATAATGTCGCTCTCCGTCAGAACGCCGTCTGCAATCATCATCTTTTCCTGTTCGGCAAAGGGCGTGTTCCATACAATATCCCTGTGAGCAAACGCCCAATCAAGAACATCTGTGAACTTTGGGTTGAAATCCTTGTGATACGACTTGTTTTTCAGCTCGTCCATATATCTCATAGACCAAGCTGTTATGAACTCGCCCCACTCGACTTCCTCAATGCCTATTGCGCTGAAACCTGTTGTTGGTAAAGCCATATTTTGCTCCTTTCTCACAAGTCTTGTTGCATCTAATCTTATTATACACCCGAAAAACCGATGTGTCAATGAGGTTTTGTGCTATAAATAGCAC
>JBJEQL010000300.1:0-2152 GCA_051881735.1 Oscillospiraceae bacterium | reverse complement strand
TCCGCAAAAGGAACAGCTTATTGCGGAGGTTGAAAAGGTTATAAATCGGTGGCATGAGGAGAATGATGATAAATAACACGATATGCGGAAGTGATTGTATGAGAATAGCCGTATGCGACGACAATAAAGTTACGCTGGATTTTCTTTGTGAGGAGATAGGCAGGGAGTTCAGTAAAACCAAAGCGAATTTCTCCCTTGGCGTATTTGAAAATGGAGCTGATTTCCTTTCGCAGCATGAGAAAACGCCGTTCGATATTGTGTTCCTCGATATTGATATGCCGACTATAAACGGGTTTGAAATTGCCGAGAGAATAAATAAGGACAATTCATCATTCATTGTCTTTGTTACATCTCACGATGAATTGGTTTACTCCTCTTTCAAGTTTCAGCCGTTTCGTTTTATCCGAAAGAACCACATAGCTGCTGAACTGCCCGAAACAGTAAAGGCTTTGGCTGAAAGAATTATCGAACGCACAGCGGCGGGGCATTTTGAAGTACGGACAAGCTACGGAAATGTTTTTCTTGATTTGAATGATGTTGAATATATAGAAATCTACGGGCATTGGCTGAGGATTACCGTTAAGAATTCCGACGCAATTGAATGCTATGGGAGTTTGTCCGACTTTGAGAAAAGGCTTGTACCATATAACTTTGTCCGAACCCACAAAAGCTATCTCGTCAACTGCAAGTACATCTATTCGATTGAGCAAAAGCAGGTCGTTCTTGATGACAACACCGTTATTCCCCTCTCAAAATATAAAATTGAAACAGTAAGAAATAAACTTAGGAGCTATTTGCGGGGTATGATATGAACTACATAATCGAAATTCTCGCATCTGTTACGGAATGCTGTATTGTTGTGAGATTTTGTAATCAATTTTTGGGATTTCGTAACGAAAGGCTTACGTTCTTGAAATCCCTTGCTTTTTTTATTTTGCTTGCGGCGGATAATATATTCTTAAGCCAGCTTTCGGGGTTTGAAATCCTCTCGCTTGTTATCCTGTTGACGCTTATTTTTTTGTACTCAATGCTGTTTCTCAAAGGGCGGCTATATCAAAAGCTGCTGACTGCAGTTACCCCAACAATTATTATGCTGCCGATAAATATGATTACGGTCAATGCTTTCAAAGCATTCTCGGATTGTTCAGCCGAGGAGTTAACAGCTCCGGGCGGCGATTTGAGGTTTTCAATACTCTTTATCACAAAATCCGCCTTTTTTCTTGTCTGCGAGGCACTTGTCAAGGTCAGAAGAAAGAACCGTTACCTGTTAAGCGGATTTCAGTGGGTAATTCAGCTTTCGTGCTTTTTTGCGTCATCGGTAATCGCTGTATCATTGTGGAGTATATCCCGCACATCAGGCTATTCGGAAAATCAATTCCTGCTCATTTATATTATGATTGCCGTGCTGAATATCCTGCTTTATGCTCTGCTTGGTAAAATGGAGCGCGACAGCGTTATTAACGAGGAAAACCGAATAACACAGGTAAATCTCGCTGCACAGGAGCAGCTTGTTTCAAATGTTCAAGAGCAGTTCACCAAAATACAAACCCTGCGCCACGATATGAAGCATTGCCTGACAACAACGGCAGAGCTGCTTGAAAGCGGCAAAATCGACAGCGCCAAAAGCTATGTCGAAAGCATTCTGAAGCAGAAAATAGATACCTCTGCCGGAGTTATAGCAACCGGCAGCCCTGTCATTGACGCTGTGGTAAACAGCAAGCTGTCCGAATGCGAGAAGAATAAAATCAGCACAAAAATCCGTATTGACACAATGCTTGGGAGCATAAACGAAATTGACATGAGCATTCTTATTTCAAACCTGCTTGATAACGCAATAGAAGGCTGTAATGGCTCGGAAGCGCCGCTGATTGAGTTTACTATTAGCCGTCAAAAGTCCTTTCTGTATATTATAGTAAAAAACACTATATCGGATTCGGTGCTGTCAGCTAATCCGAATTTGGTTACAAATAAGGATAATAAATCGCTGCACGGCTTTGGGATTAAGTCAATTCGTGAGCTTGCCCGAAAGTATAACGGGACGGTTGAATTTAGGGAGAACGGGAGCTTTTTCATCGCAGAAATTTGCCTTTCAATCACGGAATAAGTCCGTTTATGCTGTAAAATGTCCGTTCGTGATATGGGTATTGAAATT
>JBJEQL010000299.1:0-8384 GCA_051881735.1 Oscillospiraceae bacterium | reverse complement strand
TGAAGGATATGCAGGTAACGGTAATTGATACAAAAATGGCGGGACAGCTCAGAGCGGTCGCAGCTGCTTCGGATAATGTGGGGTCCGAGGATTTTGCGGCTGTTCTGACAGGCGAATATGTCAGCTCCGAGAAAAAATCCAAGGACAAGGGCGAAAAGATCATGCTTCCAACAGCGATGTACAAGCGGTATCTG
This sequence comes from Oscillospiraceae bacterium, assembly GCA_051881735.1. Lineage (GTDB taxonomy): Bacteria > Bacillota > Clostridia > Oscillospirales > Ruminococcaceae > UMGS363. The sequence goes on along the minus strand of JBJEQL010000299.1, from coordinate 8,190 downwards.
AGCAGCTATTCAAAGAAGGAAGTCAATGAAATTATTGAAAAGGCTTTGTCTTTGTATTTTGAAAATATTTCCTGAATAATATTGAGCATAGGTAATTATATAGATGTCCCACCGGGACATCAATATAAAAAAATAAAACAGAGGACATTTCGGGTGTGTGAAATGTCCTCTGTTTTATTTTTATTTGCTCAGCTTACGATAACGTCAAGCTCTTCTGATTTATGATTGTACATATTTTTGTCACGGGCAGCGGAAACCTCATTAAGGTCTGCACCTACATAGTTTCCGAATAAGCTTGTGGAGTAAGTAATAGTATTGCGGTTGTTCTCATTAAATTCAATGCTGCCGTCGGGCTTTTCTATGATATTATATATATCAACACAGAAATATATGGACGATTTTTCTATATCTCCCATATCATAAATTGTGTTAGGTTTGGCGTATTTTTCATCGGTTTTTTCTATTTCCATGTCTAATCTGTAAAAGATATTATATGAATTATTGGAATCGTCTTTAGATTCACTGGTATAGAGAATAGTCTTAACAGGTGTTATTGTTTCTTTGCGTATCGTCCAATATTCAAAAGCAGAACCGTCCTTAAAAAATGCACGAGCATCATTTTCCCAGTTCAATGAATATGTTTTTCCCTCCTTTACAAATAGGGAATGAGCATATTCGTCTATACATTTTGCAACAGAACTAAAGTCAGAATTGGCATCAGCATATTTTTCATACCCGTTGATTTCATAATCCTTTTCTGTGACTTCGGCTATATAATTATATTCTTCAAGCGTTCTGTCATTGACAATTGCAGAAACGGTAATTGTATCACCATTTGCAATATTATAGAGGTCGGATGCAGAATAGCGTACATTTTCTTTTATAAAACTGTCATTACCTTTATATTCAACCTCTGCGGACATGTAAGGAGATGTTCCCGTCATTTCTATTTCAACGTCCTTGAAAAGGTCAATAACAGTAGGCTCTTCAAGCCCTTCAACGGTATAAATAAAGACCGAATTATCCTCATCGACGCCAAAGCCGAACTCGGAAAGAGCTTCATTATTGCCTGTTACCTTGATGGCAATCGTATCTCCGTTGGAAAGATTTTCCGTGTTGTCATCGAGTATGTCGTATTCCACATACTCGTACAAGCCTATCTCAGCCTTTGCAAGCTGCATATCATCAGCCTTGCCCTTGTAAAGGTCGTTGTTTATCCTCTCCAGTAAATTATACTTGTCAAACATCACGCTTGCCGAACCCTTGCCGTTCACGCCGCTGACGGTTACATCCATATAATCATCGGCTGTGTAATATACCATTTTGCTGCAGGCAGTAAGCGACAAACAAACAGACGCAGCTGCCAGAATTGAAATTGCTTTTTTCATAATTTCCCACTCCTATACTAAAAATTACGCTTATATTTTAGCATGTGCAAAGATAATTGTCAAATAATTGATATATATAATGAATAAGTTTGTAGAATGATACAATTTGTCGTGCCTATAATATAGGGAATATAGTGTAAAATTTACATTATCTGTAAAAAAAGAGAGGGTTTTATTGTTTTAGACATTTTCCGACAATAGTAAATTCACAAAAAATTTACTTATTTATGAATAATCGGATATTACAATAATAAAATATGAATTGATGTAAAAATATGCAGAAAATTGCTGATTTGCAAAAAAATTTTACCTGTAAAAACCTGTAAAAATCGGTAAAAACCTGTAAAAACCTGTAAAGCACTTTTTGAACATTCTGTGAATGAGAAAAGGGGGTGTTGTTCACATTTTCCGATTTTACAAAATCAAATTTTTGTGATATATTAAGAAAAACAAACCGAATTTTGAAAAATGGGAAGGAAAAATAATGAAGCTGAAAAAATGTACAAGTATACTGCTTTGCCTGTCCTTTCTGCTTTCGGGCTGCGGATTATCAAGCAAAGAGCCTGAAGTGGAGCTTACCGAAGAGGAACAGGAAATAAATGCAATCAAGGATTGGTTCAATAAGAAAATAACTGATGAAGAAGCATTCACGGATCTGTCGGATTATCAGTATTACGCAAGAACGATAGGTCTTGAAAAGGACGACCTTCTTTCTCCGCAGATGTGGGAGATATTCTACAATGAGGACATCAACATCAATAAGGAAATAGACGAAACGGCAATTTACCTCATGCGGCTGAATCCCGATAAGCTTCTTGAAGTGTGGGCGGCAAATAATGAAACCACCGCAGATGAGATATGCTCCGAGCTTGGCACGAACAGAGATGACCTTTACTACAATTTCGGCTACACCGGTAATTCCGTGAATTACAAGGAGAATCATACCAAAGGCACTCTGACCTATCCCGATGTTGAGATGAAGATATTCGGCGGGGACAACGGCGAGGACAGACAAATCGTTTTCTCAACACATTTCCTTGAAGTGAAAACAATCGGCAAGCACGTTGTCACTTACAAAAGTCAGAATGATAATCTGCAAATAAGGCAGCGGGATATACTTAAAAATACCACCAACTCTAATAAGCTGAAATATTATGTACCGGAAGAATTTGACAGGCAAGAAATTGCTCCCGCATTCAACATAGGTGAAACGGGTATCAGAAGGCTGCTTATACTGGATATTCCCAACGGCAGAACCATATCGGAAGAAAATGTAAAGTATAAAACAGATGTTTCTGTGATGTTCAATCAATCACCATTTTCATACGGCTGCACCGAAGAGGATATTGTGGAAATGGAGGAAGAAACATCAGATGCCCCGGTGGGGCATCCCGTTAAAACACCAAAGGTTATATCGGTGAATAAATAGGAACATCAAATAAATACCTGATGTCCCACCGGGACATCTTATAAAGGAGCGAAAAATAATGATAGGCGATGATGCTTGCACAACCTTATTGCAGCTGTTAAAAATGCTGTTGGAAATAATCGAAAAGCGTTCAAACGGAAGAGAAAAAAGTGCCAAGCCCCCGAAGGTAAAGGTGGGAAAGCTTTCCAAAAGGAACTTTAAAAAGCTTATGAAAAACGGAACAGAAATGAAATATGTAAGTGTTCCTGCAGATAAGCTGCCCGAAATAGAAGATGCATTGAAGAAGCTGAACGGCTCATACTTTAATGCGCAGCTGGGAGATAATAAGACTGCTGTACTTGCTGTGCCTGCAAATCAGCTTGATTTGGTCAATTCCGCATTGAAGCACGTTGTGGGACAGACACTTGCCAATGACCCTAATTCAATAAAGGTCAAGGACGGAGCAAATCTTATTGACAAGGAAGATATGGGAATTGTAAATGACGTTTTGAACAAGTATGATATTCCCGTAATAACCTTCAAGACAGCCGATGATAAGTATATGAATGTGGTATCATCGGAATATGAAGGACAATATAACAGTGCTATGAAGGAAGTAAAAGACCTGAAAAAGCAGCTTGACAATATCGAAGTGACACGATATGAGCAGACAGCTCCTCTTGATGACCTTGATTATAAAGCATACGTTGTGACACCCGATGAAGCAAAGGAGCTTGCCGCAGCGGCAAAGGCTGAAAAGCTTGACATAGATTTTGTCAGACACGGGGATAAAATAGCTGTAAAATACGATGCGGATATTTCCGAAAAAGTCGACAAGGCTCTTTCGGACTACAAGGACAGCCTGCGTGAGAGTGAGGATTATCTGATAGATGTAAAGGATAATGCAATAACCCTTGATGTGGATAAGCTTATGGACAAGGAGCTTACGGATAATGACAGCTATTTTATGAAGATACCCAATACCTCGGGACAGGATTTTATCAGGATAAGCAAGGAAGATGCAGAGCTTATCAACAACGGAAAAACTCTGAAAACAGAGCTTGACATGGATAAATTTTATCCCGTATATGACAGCAGCGGCATGGTAAAGAAAGAAGTGTCCGGCGAAGAGCTTGCACAGTATTTCAATACAAAGAGCCGTTTTGCCAATAAGGATACTGATGTGTATAATTACGGAACGGGTCAGGAATTAAACAGAATTGAGCTTTATAATTCCAAGAAAAACGAGCTTATAAGCATGAAAATGGACAGTGCGGAAAATATGAAAATTGCACTGGCAGAAAGAGAAATTAACAGCAAGACCATTGACAAGCTGCTTGATGACATAAACAGCAAGCTTACGGATAAGCAGAAGGAGATATTCGGATATACTGCGGAAAAAACCGAAATTGCCTATGCGGATATTCCGAATATAGGAGAATATCTTGCGCAGTCGCAGCTTTCTCAGACGGTTATCGGCAAGGCTGAATGTAAGGGTGAGCTTCCCAAGGACAGCGGCTCAAAGTGCTGTGTGATGGATAAGAATACCAACAGCTTTACAGTGCTTCCCGTAATGCCTGTAAAGGAAGTACAGGCGGCACTTTCACAGATGGGATATTCCGAAATGTCCGCAAAGGAAATAGCCGACAAAATAGTACGCAGCTACCGCAGCACAGATTTGGAAAAGCCCAAGGAGGAAAAGATACAAAGCTCGGATCTCAAGGATTTTGACGTTACAAATGCACAGCTGCGGGATATGGCATTCGTGCGAAACGGTGACAGCACAATGATAATTCAGGAATCCGATGACAGCTACAAATATATGCAGTTTGACAGGCGGAACACACTTTCCGATGTGGAAAAATCCCTTGCCGATGATTTTAATCTTGACAGTATTTCCGTTGCAATTGCTGTAAAATGTCTGATGAAGGAAAATGCGATCATTGAAGAAATGAAAACAAAGGAGCACGGCGAAGCTGAAATAGGTGATGTAACAAGCAAGGTGGTTGAGATAACCAACAAGGAAAACGGCAAATCTGTTCTGATGCCAAAGGACAATATCAGCACAGAAAAGCTGCTGGCAATAGGTATATCCGCAAAGACAGCAGAAGAGATAAAGCATTCCTTTGAAAAGAGCATCAAGGAAATAAGCTCCGACAAGCAGACCCTCGGCGGACTTATCAGATATGCGGCTGCCGAAAAGGCAAAGGAAATAGGTCAGGCTGTAAAGGAAAAGGTACAGTCTATCGGAAAGGGGCAGGAACGATAAATGGCAAGCAATATGGGCATTCCCGAAAAGAAAACCGATACGCTTTTGTATGTCATTATCGTGTGCTGTATAATTGCTTTTCCGATAATCGTTCTTGCGGGATATACCCTTGAAATGACCGCCGACAATGACGGTAATATTCAGATATTTGAAGCCGTGGAAAGCATGAGCGAGTATATGACGGTATCCAATATCGGAAATGCTTTTGCAGCTGTTCTCACAGGCACAGGAACTGCACGCAGCGCATTTATGATAGCCTTTTTCGGAAGCCTTATCGCAATAATGTACCGACTTGTGGGAAACGGAAAGCGTTATCACAGAAAAGGCAGCGAACACGGTTCCGCAAGGTGGGGCAATAAGCACGAAAAGGAAATTATCGCAGACACCACAAAGGAGGGCTTTTACAACAACGTAATATGTGCAAGTGATGTATTTCTTGTTCTCGACCGAAAGCAGCGTGAAAAAAACGAAGAAGCCGAAGAAAAGGAAAAAAATAAGCACAAGAAAAAAGGCAAGCCTCAAAAGAGCAAGGCAAGCGAGCTTTCGGGAACTGCAATATCCATAAAGGATGTTACGGGAAAAAGCAGGGAAGCACAAAAAATCAAGCCTATGCTCAATCTTAATCAGATAATCCTCGGCGGTTCGGGTACGGGTAAATCACGATTTTTCGTAAAGCCCAATCTCCTGCAATGCAACACATCATATGTTGTGACAGACCCCTCGGGTGAGCTTGTGGAATCCTGCGGAAGAATGCTTGAGAACAACGGGTACAAAATAAAGGTTTTCAATCTGAACGATATGAAGCACAGCTCCAATTACAATCCTTTTCATTATTTAAAGGATCATAACGGAGAGATAAACAGCAACAATGTCATAAAAATGATAAATGTGTTTATGACGAATACCAAAGTTGAAGGAGCTTCCGGGGGAGATCAGTTCTGGGACGATGCAACACGTCTGCTGCTTTCATCGCTATGCTTTCTGCTGATAGAAACAGCTCCGAAGGAAGAACAGAATTTCTCGGGAGTGCTTGACCTGATACATAAAGCAAAGGTAATAGAGGGCAAGGAAGAAGAAAAATCCGATCTTGACCTTATGTTTGACAAGAGAAAAGAAGCCGAACCGAAGGCGTTGTCGGTGCAGTATTATGAAGAATTTAAGCAGGCTGCGGGAAAAACAATGCAGTCAATTCTCATAAGCACCACAACGAAGCTCCAGTATTTCAAGCTTGAAAATGTCCGCAATCTGACCTGGACTGATAATATTCATCTTGAAACCTTGGGTGATGAAAAAACAGCTTTATTCATTGTAATTCCGTCAACAGATACAACGTATAATTTTCTTGCGGCTATGATGTACACTCAGCTTTTCGATACGCTTTATGACAGGGCTATCAATTTCTATCACGGAAGCTTGACGTGTCACGTTCGTTTTATCCTCGATGAGTTCGCAAACGTGGGAAAAATTCCCGAGTTTGAAAAGATACTTGCTACTTGCCGAAAATTTGAAATATCCGCACAGGTCATTTTGCAGAATTTATCGCAATTGAAGCGAATGTATGAGAAGTCGTGGGAGGAGCTGCCCGGCAACTGTGATACCATGATATATCTTGGCGGAAAAGACCAGTTCACAAATGAGTATCTTTCAAAGGAGCTTGGCAAGGAAACTATCGACCAGCAGAGCATAAATCAGACCAAAGGCAAGCAGGGAAGTTCATCGTATAATAATGCGATTCTCGGAAGAGAGCTTGCGACCATTGACGAGCTTTCCACAATGGACAACAACGACTGCATCGTAATGGTGCGTGGACTGCATCCGTTCATGACTCATAAATTCAATCTTACGGAGCACCCGAGGTATGCGGAGCTTGGAGAAGGTTGGAAGCCTGACACCGAAAAGGGCGAAACCATGCGTAACAATCCCTATGCATATTTCCTTGATGTTAAGGACAAGGAAACAATTCCCGAAATAGAAACAATTTCCTTTGTTGACTTTTTGACATCGGACAGCGGCGAGCAGGGAGAGGAAGTTAAGGTCAGAATGTATGTTTCAGATGAAAATAATAACCGTACCGAGGTGATAGATGATATTGATTCGGATATTCCCGAGGATATCAGGAAAAGGCTTGAATGCTGTACAGATGTTTCCTGTGCGGCTTAAGGAGGTGAATTTTAATGAAGGAAATACAGCAGCTGACATCACGTGAGATTGATGTTATCAATCGGCTGATGGAAAATAAGGCGGTAATAGTTTTAGAACCCACCGAGGAAGGATATATGATAAGTGAACGTCATCAGGAGGTGATTTATTGTGAAGAAGATACAGCAACTCACATCACGGGAGATTGATGTTATCAATCAGCTTATGGAAAAAGATTTGTTGATAATATTAGAGCCAAGAAAAAATGGCTACTATATTTATGAATATAAAAAGAAAATGATTCTCCGTCCGGAGGAACAAAATACAATTGAATAACGGCACACCAAAAGGGCGGTGTGGAACAGCGACATAGAGCTATAAATCAGTATTTTTCAAATGCTGACTTATAGCTCTTTTTTATTTATCGGTATCATAGCAGCCGGATCGGCAGAAAATAATTTATTTACGATGACAATAGTCAGAAAAAGAGTGCGTGTAATTCGGCTGCTTTGCATATAAATTTATATATTTCAGGAGGTATTTTTGAAATGAAGAAGTTCAGAGAGGTAAGGGACAATCTCCATTACCTGCAGGCAAAGGCGTACTTAGCAGCTGTCGATGCTACCGGTGCGGCTATGCAGACTAAGGTCGGTAAGGCTGCACTTATCGTGCCTATTGCTGTGAGAGCGTGTACAATAGCGGCTGGCGCTGTAGATGCACAGGGCATGATAAATGAAATAATGGGTGTACTTAAGCCCGGTGTTGTAGCACTTGGTTCTCTCGTAGCGGTTGTCGGCGGCATTCAGACCGGTGTCGGATTTAAAGACGATAACGCAGACGGTAAGACAAGAGGATTTCAGACACTTATAGGCGGTGCAATTATCGCCGCTGTAGGAGGTGTTGTTCCTTCAGAACTTGATATTTCCGGTGGCGGCGGTGCCTGATACCTTTTAAGAACGATACTTTTTGTTCGCAGCAAAGGACGA
>JBJEQL010000298.1:0-8396 GCA_051881735.1 Oscillospiraceae bacterium | reverse complement strand
CTTCGGTTGTTGAGCCTTTTTCCGTTACGGTCATATATGGAAGCATATTCACATTTATCACTCAGTACATACTGACCTCTGCCCGATGCCGCACTTATTACTTTACTGTCGTTATTTATCATCGCTATCTTTAAAATAAGTATGAGCGATATAGCCGCGGCGGAAAACATGACCGCTTTCAGCCTCTTTATCATAAGCAAAACCTCCCTTGACATTATTTTTGCCAAGGGAGGTTATTATTAATCAAGCTGATATTTCTTTTTTGCGGAAGTGAGTGTGTTTTTCATAAGCATTGCAATTGTCATTGGTCCTACACCGCCGGGAACAGGAGTAATGTACCCTGCTTTTTCAAAGCAGTCGTTATAGTCAACATCTCCGCAGAGCTTGCCGTTTTCAAGTCGGTTCATACCAACATCGATAACGACTGCACCTTCTTTTATCATATCTGCGGTTACAAAGTTTGCTTTTCCGACAGCTGCAACGAGAATATCAGCTGTACGGCATATTTCAGCAAGATTTTGTGTGCGTGAATGGCAGATCGTTACTGTACCGTTTTTCTTAAGGAGAAGCATTGACATCGGCTTTCCGACAATATTGCTGCGTCCGATAACAACGCAGTTCTTTCCGTCAACCGTGATACCGCTTTGGTCAAGCATTTCGATAACACCTGCAGGCGTACACGGCAGGAATTTATAGTCGCCTATCATAATATGTCCGACATTTTCGGGGTGGAAAGCGTCAACGTCCTTTTCGGGAACAATAGTGTTTATTACGGCTGTTTCATCAATATGCTTTGGAAGCGGAAGCTGAACAAGAATTCCGTTAACCTTCTCATCTGCGTTAAGCTTTTTCACAAGTTCAATAAGCTCGTCCTGTGTAGTTTCCTCGGGGAGAGCATACTCAAAAGAATCAAATCCAACTGCTTCACAAGCTTTCTTCTTATTGTTTACATAAACTCTTGAAGCAGGATTGTTGCCTACGATCACAACAGCAAGTCCAATATTAATGCCCTGCTCTTTAAGCTTTTCTGCCTCAGCTCTCACCTGTTCTTTAACTGCTGCGGAAATTGCCTTTCCATCAATTATCTGTGCCATCTTCATTTTCCTCCGTTTCTTCGGTATCTGTTATTCTATCCTCCGGTTTCAGAGTTTCGCTGCCGGAATTTTTCTTTCTGTTCTTCTTTTCAAGACGCTTCTGCTCATATTCGGCATTTTTGCGCTCTGCTTCGGCAAGAATAGCCTTTGATTCCTCGGTGTCTTTATACAACGTATATCCGCCGTCCTGCTTAATCTTGGAACGGACTGCGATTATAACAATAATCGCAGCAATAACACTTACAGCTGAAACAAGCTGTGAAATTCGCAGATGTCCTACCATAAGGCTGTCAGTACGCAGACCCTCGATAAAGAAACGTCCAAGTCCATACCAAAGAACATATATTGCGAAAAGCTCACCGTCAAATTTTCTGTGCTTGAAATAGAAATGAAGTATCAGAAAACCGGCAACGCACCACAACGATTCATACAGAAAGCATGGGTGAACCGGTGCCGACGGGTCAACCGTAACTCCTGTCAAACTCAGTATCTCGCTTGCATTAGCTTTGAGCGAGGAAACGATCTTCGGACTGGTCATTCCCCATGGAAGCTCGGTATTTCTACCAAAACACTCATGATTGAAAAAGTTTCCCCACCGACCGAGTGCCTGACCGATGAAAAATCCCATTCCTGCAAGATCAAGAAGCGGCAGAAGCTTAACTTTTCTTATCTTTGCAACGATAAGTCCGACAATAAGTGCTCCGATAAGTCCGCCGTATATTGCAAGTCCGCCGTCCCTTATTGAAAGAATAGCTTTAATATCGCCCTTATAATCGTCCCACATCATGAAAACATAATAAAGGCGTGCGCCGATTATCGCGCCAATAAATCCGCCGAAAACAGCGTCAGTTGCTTTATCGGAATCGATTCCGACTTCTTTCATTCGTCTGAAGCAATAGATAACGGCAAGCAGCAGTCCAAGACCTATCATAATGCCGTACCATTTTACTTCTAACCCGAAAATAGTGAATGCTGTGCTGTATATCGGAAGTTCTATCCCAAGCTTCGGAAAAGAAAGGGTGTTCCACTCTGCATTTGTCATTAGTTATCCTCCCTGACGTTTACCGGATCAATAATAGAAAGAGTAACGTTTTCCGTGTTAAGTTGTGTCATAAGGCGTTTTGTTACGTCTTCAAAAGTACAATCAGCAACTGCTTCGATCCTATCGAATGCTGAAAGACCTTCCATGCCGTTATTGAGCATTATCGTAGCAAGATTTTCTGCATCGTCAAGACCTTTGATAAGGGAACCATAGTATGCTTTCTTTATTATGTCAAAGCGCTTTTCATCCAGTCCCTCACGCTTGCAGCGGTCGATCTCTTCAACTATCTTATCACGGACAAGGCGTGGGTCACGCGCTTCTCCACCGAATATCGAGCAGAAATATCCGTCACCGCAGAATACCTCGCTGTAAAATGTCGAATTGATTATGCCTTCGTCATAGAGCTTTTTGTAGAATTCCGAGCTTTCGTTTGCGATAAGCGAAAGAACAAAGTTTGTTTCGATCTCTGCTTTGAGCGCAGCAATTCCACTTTCAGGCTTGGCTTTAAATCCGATATTGAACATAGGCATTGCGATCTCAAGCTTCTGAACGACTTCCTTTTCGCAGACAGTTTCAGGTTCATCCTCAAAGGCTGTTTCAAGTTCGATATTCTCGTTCTGCTTCAAGCACTTGTCGCAGACTTCAAGAACCTTATCAACATCAACATCACCTGCTATTGAGAGAACCATATTGTTAAGGTTATAGAAAGTGTAATAGCACTTATAGAGCAGGTCTGCGTTTATCTGTGCGATACTTTCAACTGTTCCTGCGATGTCAATCTTTACAGGGTGGTTATGATACATTCCCTGAAGCATATTGAAGAAAACTCTCCAGCCTGCATTGTCGTCATACATACGAATTTCCTGACCGATAATGCCCTGCTCCTTACGGACGGTTTCCTCGGTGAAATACGGTGACTGAACAAAGTTCAGCAAGATCTCAAGAGATTCATAAACGTTGCTTGTTGTCGTAAAGAGGTAGCACGTTCTGTCAAATGAAGTATAAGCGTTTGCTGATGCACCTGTTTTTGCGTAAAGACTGAAAACATCGCAGTCCTCGTTCTCAAAAAGCTTATGTTCGAGATAATGTGCGATACCGTTCGGGACAGTCACAAAATCAGGGTCGTTCTTTGTTTTGAACTTTGTATTTATAGAGCCGTATTTTGTTCCAAAAAGAGCATGAGTAGTACTGAAGTTGTCCATTTTCCATACATAGATATCAAGACCTGTCGGATGCTTGATAAGAGTATATTCCTCGCCGGTACGGGCATTTTTGATAACTTCCTTATTCATTTTCGGCACTCTCCTTTCCTTTGAGGACATAAACAGTATCAAGTTTGAATGATCTTGCAGCTTCAACTATATCCTCTTTCGTAACCTTTTCAAGTAATTTGATCTCATCCTCGGGAGATAAGCTTGTGTTTCTGAAAATCTGACCGGAATACCAGCTTACAAGACCTGCTGCGCTGTCATTTACGCTGCGAAGGCTGTTGATAACAGCAAGACGAGCTTCGTTGATCTCTTTTTCATCAAATTCGCCCTTCTGCATCAATTCAAACTGACGGATAATTTCATCCTTGGCTTTTTCTATATTTGCACTTTCAACACCGCTGTCAACTGTGATAACGCCTTTAAGGTCGTTATAGTTTGATGAGCAGTAATAGCAAAGGCTGAGCTTTTCACGGACATTAAGGAAAAGCTTTGAGAACGGAGTTGCGCCGAATACAGCATTCATAAGCTTTGCTGCACGGTAATCAGCCTTATCCGACTTGAACGCAAGAACCATTTTGCATTGTGCGACTTCGAGTTCATCTGTAAACTCCTCGGGTTCTGCCTTTATAACCGAAAGCTGTGATCTGCAGTCGCCCTTATAATCACGTTCAAGCTTTGAAAGGCCTCCGCTGATAAGTTTCTTTATGCTGCCGGGTTCATCCGCTCCGACAAAGAAAACCTCTATCTGTGCTGTTTTAAGCATTTTTTTATATTGTTCATAAGCAGATACATTTGTTATCTTTTCTGCGCTGCTGCGTTCGCCCTTGAGTGAAACTGCTGCAGGCTCACCCTTATATATGATTTTTCCTGCACGTTGGATCGCATACGAACGCTTTTCGTTAATTGCAGCGTCAATATCGTCCAGTAGTTCCTGCTTTTTAAGTGCGAAATCCTGTGCATAAAAACCGTTATCATCAAGATGAGGGTCAACAATGCAGCCGAACAGAACATTTGCCAATTCTTCGGTGACAGTTTCTTTATCAAAAGCAAAACGGTCGTTTATGCATGAGCAAATAATGGAAATGAACTGGTTATCTCCCGAACGAACTACCGTTCCCTTGAGGCTTGCGCCATACAGTTCTTCAAGCTTTGAGCTTATTGCAACAAGCGTCGGATAGTCGTTGCTGCTGTCGGTAAGGAAATAAGAAGCTGCAGCATTGAGAGAAGCTGTTTCCTCGGATAACGGAGAAATGAGATTTACAACAATGCTGTTGGTTTTAAGACTTGCATTGCGAATAGAATTAAAATGGATGCCCTCCGCGATTTTTTCTCGTTTATAGCTTATTTTCAAATATATCACTCCAGTAAAAAAATTTTTACCGCAAAATATAGTATTTACGGCTGTGCAAAAATCGATATCATTTCAATTATAACACATTTTTTTATAAAATACCATAGTTTACACAAAAATTTCAATCTTGACAAATATTTTTTTTCATATTAAAATTATATCAATAAAAAATTTGGGAAGTGATTAAAATTAACAAAATCGACCCGACCGAATGTCCGTATTTTTTAAACGAATTTTTTACATATCAGCGAGTTGTTCTGCTTAAATCTGAAAAGACGATTGAAGCATATCATTACGACCTGCGTATCTTCCTACGTTATTTAAAGGTAAAAAAAGGCGTTGTTGAACCGGATACTCCTTTTAGTATGATCAGTATTTCCGATATTCCTATCGAATACATAAAATCTCTGACTAAGCTTGATATTCTGCAATATCTGAACTATGTTGCTTCCGAACGTGAAAATACGGCTAAAACACGTCACCGCAAGCTTGCATCGCTGCGTTTGTTTTTCAAGTGTATGCACCGTGACCTCGGACTCATTGATTCAGACCCCACCAAGGATGTTGATTATCCTAAGATGCCCGACCACCTGCCGAAGTTCTTAACGCTCGATGAAAGCATTAATCTGCTTGAAAATATGAATGTTGATGATCCGTATTATCTGCGTGATTACTGCATTGTGACGCTTTTCATCAACTGTGGAATGCGTTTAAGCGAACTTGTCGGTCTGAATATGCAGGATATAAATCTTGATGAACGTTCAATGCGTTTGCTCGGAAAGGGCAACAAAGAACGCATAATCCACATTAATGACGCCTGCGCTGATGCGATCGTAAGCTATCTGCCTGTCCGAAAGCCGTCAGATAAAGAACCAAATGCGCTGTTTTTAAGCAAACAAGGCTCACGGCTTTGCAACAGACGTGTTGAACAGATAGTTGATAACGCTCTGCGTGACAGCAATCTTGACAACCGTGGACTTTCGACGCATAAGCTTCGTCACACAGCTGCAACGCTTATGTATCAGCACGGAAATGTCGATCCGCTGATGCTCAAAGAGATACTCGGTCACAAAAGCATTTCAACGACCGAGATATATACACACGTTTCAAACGAGGGACTGAAAAAAGCAATGGACGCTTCTCCCCTTGCGAATATCAAAAACAAAAACAAACCGCCCAAGGAATAAAGCCTCGGGCGGATATTTTTTTAGCTGTCGCTGTCGTCCTTTTTTATGCGGAAAATAATACGGAAAAGGTTTGCAAGCATTTTCGGACTTTTAATGACTACGACTTTCATAGTATCTCCTCCAAACTTTAGTTTGATATATACTATGCAAATGTTTGTATCATGGTTACAAAATAACCCGTTTTGAGTAGATTACAAGTAGTTTTCCCTGCAAAACCTCAATTTCCGCAAAATCACCTGAGAATTCATTGCTTACACCAAGCGGAAAGCTGCGAATGAGTTTTTGCTCACAAATTTCATATTTTGTGCCGCTTATAGATACTATTGCTTCGTCCGTAAGTGAAAAAACAGAAAAATAACAGCTTTCATCGGCCTTATAGCGTTTTTTTCCAATACCCTGAATATAAACGGCGTTGTTTTCGTCAAGAATTGCACCGTCTGCACCATGTTTATGAATATATTCAAGCGTTTGAAGAGCTGCAATCGTATGGTCAAGCCGTCCTCCGGTTGCGCCGAGTAAAATAATGCACTTATATCCGAGAGAAAGCGCCTTTTTGGAAGCAAGCATTAGGTCGGTATCGTCCTTTTCAGGTTTAAACCGCAGAATTTCGCAATCAAAACCTGACGGCACGGAACAACTGTCAAAGTCACCCATGATTATATCAGGTTTAACTTTGAAGCCATCAATATGTGAAAATCCGTTATCGACGGCAATGACGAACGAACCTTCGGGAATATCCACAAAATCGTATCTTCCGATATCTGCTCCGCCGATGATATAACAGTCACTCATTTTCCGATTTCCCATTCCTTTATCTGCTTGGCTTCTTCATACATTGCGACATAGCTTTCATGGCGTGATTTGGGGATCATATCATTCTTAACCGCTTCAATAACGGCACAGCCCTTTTCCTTTGTATGTGAGCAATCAGGAAAACGACATTTTTCTTTAAACTCATCAAACTCGTTAAAGCAGGCTGCAAGCTTGTCCTTCAAGATTATATCATACTTATTTGTTTCAAAGGTTGAAAATCCCGGCGTATCTGCGATCAGCGCACCGTTTTTCAGTTCAAACATTTCAACATGACGTGTTGTATGGCGGCCTCTGCCGAGTTTCTGGCTTATCTCGCCTGTCGCACGGATCGTTTCGGTATCAAGGTGGTTCAACAAAGTGGATTTTCCTACACCTGTGTTGCCTGTAAATGCACAAAGCTTTCCTGCAATCGTATCATAGAGTGGTTTCAAACTGTTTTCATCGGAATAATCTATCGTGAAAACCTCTGCCCCCGAATTCTTATATATCTTCGCAATAGTGTCATCAGCTTTTATATCTGATTTTGTCACAGCAATAAGAGGTTTTATCCCCTTAAATACGCATATTGCAATAAATTTATCGAGCAGCAGAAAATTCGGCGAAGGCTCGCAGGTCGAAACCACAAATATCATATAATCAAGATTTGCAAGCGGCGGACGAATAAGTTCGTTTTTTCTTGGCATTATCTCCGAGATAACTCCGTCCGAAACGATTACTTCATCACCCACGCAGGGAGAAATATTCTGCTTTCGGAATATTCCTCTTGCCTTGCATTCTATAATGCCCAAAGGGGACTTTACTGAATAAAGTCCCCCGATTGATTTGATTATTAAGCCTTTTATTGATTCCATAATATTAATATCCGTTCAGAAGCTGATTCCAAAAATCTTCATCGTTAAGGTCAACATAATCGTCGCCGTCGTCAGTATTTTCTGTTTCTTCTGTATAAACAGGTTCGGTTTGAATTTCTGAGAACAAAGCACGGAGAATAGACTTTTCAAAGTTCTTCTCGACAACAGTGCCTTCATCATAGTTTATCTCGTACTCACCAACTGTTGCATTTTCATTTGTTGCATTGTTGATAGCTTCAAGAATTATAGTCTGAAGTCCGCTTCCCTTTACTGTTATCGAAACTGTATTAGCATAAGCGATATTGTCAATTTTTTCCGTTCCAATGATCTTTCCGTTAAAGTAGCAATTGAATGTAACCGAACCGCTGTCGATATTGCTTGGTATCTTAAATGTGATAACGGCTTCTTCTTCAGGAACAACTCCTGTACTTACGGTAAGGATTATCGTAGATTTGATTGGAACAACGTTCGCTGTACCGTCATCACCTATTGCGGGTATTGACTGCTCTATAACTGTATTTTCCGGCTCGGCAGAATCTTCAGTCATTACCTGAACGGTAAACTTATCCTTCAGAAGCTCCTTTGCCTTTTCAATATCCTGTCCGACAACATCAGGAACAATAACTTCCTGTTCCTCAGGGCCACGGCTTACATAAAGATAAACCGTTGAACCGTATTCTGCCTGTTCGTTGCGAGGAGGATCAGTCATAATAACATAGTCCTTGTCAACCTCATCATCACAAACGCTCATAATGATTACGTTAAATCCATTATTGCTTGCGAGCATACTCTGCGCAGTTGCGGAATCAAGTCCGTAAACGTTTGGTATTGAAACCATTCTTGGACC
>JBJEQL010000297.1:0-2157 GCA_051881735.1 Oscillospiraceae bacterium | reverse complement strand
TTTAAGACTGTTGGCAACATCGAGCATAAGGAATGTTTCGTCAGCAGAACAGCCGTTGAAAACCTCGGCAATATCAGCGTTTATCTCTTCGGGTGTTTCGGCTTTCAGCACATCGCACAAAATGCTGTCAGCCGTTACCTCAAGAGCGTTGCAGATATTGACAAGCGTCGGCAGAGAAAGCTTTGTCTTGGCGCTTTCGATCTGCGAAAGGTGCTGCGGAGATATCGAACTAAGCTCCGAAAGCCTGTCCTGCGTCATTTTTTTCGACTTGCGTATCTTTTTTATTCTTGCGCCGATAAGTTCATAATTCAACTCCATATTAAATTCTCCTATACAAATTATTACAAATCTATTGTATTTTATTTTGGAGTGTGATATAATAAGCTGTGTATTAATTATTCCTATGAACGGTAGTTTTGACAAGAAAAAAATAATTATTCGTTAAAAATCCGCCGTGAAAAGCGGAAAATTTATAAAAAAAGGGGAAATCCAACTATGAAGAAAATCACATCAGCAATTCTTGCGCTGCTTCTTGCAGCATCAATGACAGCCTGCGGAGAAAAAGCATCCGACTCGGCAGAGGAAACAACTGCGCAGACGACAACTGCCGAAACCACAGCTGCGACCGAGGCTCTGACGGAAGAAGCAACGCAGAAAGAAACCGAGGCGGAAACGGAGGAAACGACAGAAACGACCGAGCCCGAACGCAAAAAATCCGAGAAGGACATTCTTGTTGATGACATTATCAAGACCTTTGCGGAAAGCAATAATAGGAGCGGTAAGCAGTATTGTTATTTTGATGATGATACGCTGCTTTATACGGGAGTAGTAGAGGGGCAATACGGAAGTGCTCTTGTTGATACGAAAAATTATACAGCTACAAGAATAGCCGATGATAATTCAAAAGAATGGTACAGCTATTGCACAGGTGGAAATATATACTGTATCTACCTCCCATATTTCAAGTCGATAGATACATCCGGAAATACGATCGCAGAATTTACAGGCAGCGATAAACAAGCAGTGAATATTTATTTTCTTGACGACGGTAATGTATTGCTGCAGGTATATGACGGTTATAAAGAGCAATCTATCTGGGGTATCTTTTCGCCAAAGCTTGAACTGATCAAAGAGCTTCCAAAGCTTTCGGTCGATGCAGGTCACGGTGAAACCAATGAAATCGAAATTAGTGATATTTACATGGTATATGGAAATAAGGCATACGTTAACTATTTGGGAGTCAATAAAATACTTGACCTTAATACTATGGAAATGACCGATCCCGATGAAGGATCTTCAACAAATACATTATTCTCGACACGTCGTTATCCCTTCGTGGGCAAGTATATCCGTGAAGGCAGCTGGATTTATGATGTTGAAACCGATACTTCGTATGACAGGTTTTACTCCAATTTCTTTGTAACGGAAAAGTCCTTCTACTATGTTGAGGATTATAAGCTTTACAGATATATTTCCGAAGAAGATAGTGAGCTTATCTATGACGGAAGCGTTGCCCAGTCAAATTTTGCAGCAGTCAGCAAGGATAATTTCCTTGTCTATGATAAAATGGGAACCTTCCTTGTTGATATGGCTACCGGCGAAGAACATAAAATCGAAATCAAATAAGCGCAAAAGCTCAATAATACTAAACACCAATAAAATAAAGGAAAAAATCCGCGCCAAAATCCAACATAAAGCTGTTTTCAACAGCTACAAGATTGTCGGTTTGATTTTTTCCAAATTTTAAATGGTGTTTAGTATAAACTGTTGAAATTATAATAACGATATGTTATAATTAACATAAACAAATCAACCGGCGAAAAGCAGATGTAAAAACTTGCTTTTCGCCGTATTTTTAAAGGGGCGTGAAAACATTGTCGGACGAGGTAAAAACCAATGGCGTACAGCTATATAAAGCGAGAAAACGTATGCTTGAAAAACAGCTTGACGAAATGAAAAACCGCATATCGGGCAGGAGCAGCAGCTTTTATCCGTATATAACCGACAGATCGGGCAGGATTTCCGAAAGAAAGCTTACACAGTTCATAAACGAGCTTCTGGACGGTCCGCAGAAATACGGCAGAGAATATACTTTGTTTGATCTGAAAAGATCATCCGAGCTTCGTGAGCTTTGCGAGTGCTTTCTGTACTGTGCGA
>JBJEQL010000296.1:0-8409 GCA_051881735.1 Oscillospiraceae bacterium | reverse complement strand
ATAATACATAAAAAGGAGACAAAATATGGCAGATATAATTGCAAATGTTGATTGCACATACGATGTAACAGTTTCTCCCGGCAATAAGGAAGCGTTTATATTTGTTAAACCTCCGTCCGGAACAGGCAAACACGTTTCAGAAGAAGGCATTAAGGAAGCTTTAAAAGCGAATAATGTTGTTTTCGGCTACCGTGACGACGTGATAAAGGTCATTGCAAACGAAAGAAAGTATTCCCAGAAACTTTGCGTTGCCGTTGCGCAGCTGCCGATTGACGGAGTAAGCGGTTCGGTTACATATAAATACGAAAAAACTGTTGAGATCGCTCCGACTGAGAACGAAAAGGGGTTCGTTGATTATAAGGACCTCGGACTTATCAGAATAATCCGTACAGGCGACGTCATCGCCGATATCACTCTCCCCACAGAGGGCGAACCGGGTATTGACGTTCGCGGCGGAAAGATCCAGCAATACCTCGGTAAAAAGGCTCAGTTTACCATAGGCACAAACACAAAAGTCACCGATGACGGACTTCACATTGTTGCCGCTGTTGACGGTCAGCTCGTTTTCAAAAGCAACGCTTTTTCAGTCGATACGACTGTGACGATAAAGGGAGATGTTGACGCTTCTGTCGGAAACATCAACTTTATCGGCGATGTTATCATCAAGGGAAATGTATGTGAGGGATTCAAGGTTTCTTCCAACTCGAACATCACCGTTTCGGGCGAAGTAAACGGTGCAACGCTTGAAGCTGGCGGAAACATCACTATCAAACAGGGCTGCATCTACTCAAAGATAACCTGTCATGGAAACGTGAGCGCACTTTTCTGCGAGCGAAGCAGCATCAACTGCGACGGAAACATTTCTGCTCAGAATTTTGTTATCTGCGATGTCTACTGTGCAGGCGAGCTTGTGACCAAGGCAAGCAACGGAAGTATCATCGGTGGAAAATACATCATTCTGAACTCGCTTGAAGCTTCAAACATCGGTTCAAAAACATATACCCCTACTGATATCACGCTTGGCGACAATGCTATTCTCGCTGATGAAAAGACCCAGCTTGAAATGAAGATCGCAGCCACACAGAAAAAGATCGAAGATCTGACAATGATCGTAAACTTTCTCAACGAAAAGAAAAAAGAGCTTCACAAGCTGCCCGAAGAAAAAGAGGAAATGCTTGCTAACGCAGTAAGACAACGTGTTATCTCCAACGTTGAGATCAAGAACAGTCAGAAACGTATCGAAGAGATCAATGTTTATCTCAGCACAAAACAGCAGCTTTGGGTCAAGTGCAAGGGTTACATCTACCCCGGCACAAGGATCACCATAAACGACAATGTTTTCAAAGCTGACATGGAATATGCACACAGCATGGTTTCCATTGGCGCTGACGGCGAAATTTCCGCAATGCCATTTTAAACTAAAAAATCCTGAGAAATCATATTCTCAGGATTTTTTCATATAATACTAATTCCAAATCAACCTATAGACAAATCCTCGGCTATAATAATCCAATTCTGCGTCTGACTCCCTTGAAAGGCATAAAGCCTTCCTGCAGTCGTCATCCTTGACTTGGATTATTCTATCTGTCGGCTTTGTCTATAGAACGATTTGGAATTAGTATAAAACTCACCGCATACCGTATTTACCCAGATCCACCCTGTAATCTATCACAGCAATGCCCTCTTCCTCCAGCCTTTCCTTCTGCTTCTCAATGCCGCCGAAAGCATAATGCTCCGAAAGCTTTCCGTTCCTGTCAACGACCTTGTAGCAAGGATACTTGTCCTTGTCCGGATTTGCGTGAAGAATGTTTCCGACAACCCTTGAAAGCCGCTTGCTTCCGAGGTATTCTGCGATCTGACCGTAAGTAACGACCTTGCCTTTTGGGATAGTCCGCAGAAATTCATATACTTTTTCTTTCATTTTCACTCCTCCAAAAATCCTAAAACCGCTTCTGACCATTAATCAAAAGCGGTTTTTAAGGTTATTACTTTATATCGTCAATTTTAAGCATATTTGTGTTTCCGGCAACACCGAGAGGGATTCCTGCCGTGATAACAACAACATCGTTTGCCTCGACAAGTCCATGCTCCTTTGCAGCCTCGATAGCAGCGCTGAAAAGCTCATCGGTGCTGCTCTTTTCGTCCATTTTCACCGGAACAACGCCCCAGCTCATGCTCATCTGACGAAGAACGGTTTCATCCGGCGTACAGCCTACGATCATGCAGGTCGGACGGTACTTGGAAATGTTCTTTGCGGTCGAACCCGACTTTGTAACGGTTATAATAGCCTTTGCACCAAGGTCATGAGCAGTTGTTACCGCAGCATGAGCGATAGCATTTGTATGGTCGATTCCCTTCTGCATAGGACGCTTGGAAAGACGTGCAATGTAGTTGATGTCCTTTTCCGTTGTTTCTGCAATAAGCGCCATAGTCTTTACTGCTTCAACAGGATGTTTGCCTGCTGCAGTTTCACCCGAAAGCATTATAGCCGAAGTTCCGTCATAGATAGCGTTTGCAACGTCAGTTATCTCAGCTCTTGTCGGACGGAGATTTGTTATCATCGATTCGAGCATCTGTGTAGCAGTAATGACCTGCTTGCCGCTCATATATCCCTTTTCGATAATCTCCTTTTGAATAGCAGGGATCTGCTCAAACGGTATCTCAACGCCCATATCACCTCTTGCGACCATGATACCGTCCGAAACTTCGATGATCTCATCAATGTTGTTTACGCCGTCCATGTTTTCGATCTTGGAAATGATTCTCGGCGTTGTCCAGCCAAGGCTCTTTGTAAACTTTTTAAGATAGTTTATATCCGCAGATGAACGTACAAAAGATGCGGCGATAAAATCGAATCCCATTTTTGCACCGAATTCAAGATCGTTCATATCACGCTCGGAAAGATACGGCATTGAAAGCTCTACGCCCGGAACATTGATGCCCTTGTTGTTGGAAAGCTTTCCACCGTGAACAACTGTGCAGACGATATCCGTATCGGTTATCTTTTCTGCACGAAGTTCAACTGCTCCGTCATTGACGAGTATAGCTGTGCCGATATTAACGTCCTTAGGCAGGTTTTTAAAGTTGATATAAACTTTTTCAGCTGTACATTCGCATTCCTCTGTCGTGAGGGTTATTGTAGCTCCATCAGAAATATCTACGGGCTTGTCATCAACAAACTTGCCTATTCTTATCTCAGGGCCTTTTGTATCAAGCATTGTTGCGATCGGCAATCCGAGTTCTTCACGAAGACGAACGACCTGTTCAAAACGCTTCTTATGGATCTCAAAATCTCCGTGTGAAAAGTTGAAACGAGCAACGTCCATACCCGAAAGCATCATTTCACGAAGAATGTTGTCGTCATCAGTTGCAGGACCTACTGTACAAACAATTTTAGTTTTTCTCATAATATGACTTATGCTTCTACCGAAGCATTTGTCCTCCTCTCTTGTGATGTATTGAGTGGTTTTCATAAATTTCAAAACCTAAAGTATGAGAATTGATTTTCAAGCTTTTGATCTCTGTAATTATTCCCATTTCATATTGTAACCGATTTAAAGATAAAAATCAATACAAAAATTACTGATTTACCCTGAATTAAAGCGAATACGTTTACTGTAAACCATTACTGTACGAAAGAAGAAAAATTTTCGTATAAAACGACGGAAATACTGTCGTTTTGGATATAGAATACAAAAACTTGGTATGATATAATAAAGACAAGAGTTCAAAACATTGTTTTACTTTGGAGGTTATTTATGTTTAATATCGCAGTTGCACAGTCCGGCGGCCCGACAGCAGCCATAAATTCATCACTTTCAGGAGTTTTCTCGGGTGCGTCATCCTGCCGTGAGATCGACGGCATCTACGGCTCAATAAACGGCATCGAGGGTGCAATAAAGGACAACCTTATCGACCTTACAAAGATACTCACCTCGGAATATGACATAGATCTTCTCAAAAAAACACCGTCCACAATACTTGGTTCATGCCGCTATAAGCTTAAAGACTACAAAGATGACAGCAGCGATTACGAAAAAATCGCCGATACCTTCCGCAAACATGATATTAAAGCGTTCTTTTATATCGGCGGAAACGACTCAATGGATACCGTTATGAAGCTTGACGCCTACTTTAAGGAAACAGGCATAGATATCAAGGTTATCGGCGTTCCGAAAACTATCGACAATGACGTTATGAATACCGACCATACACCTGGTTTCGGCTCTGCCGCAAAATACGTTGCCGCAACCTTGCAGGAGATTATCCGTGACAGCCGAGTTTACTCAAT
Source organism: Oscillospiraceae bacterium (assembly GCA_051881735.1). Classification (GTDB taxonomy): domain Bacteria; phylum Bacillota; class Clostridia; order Oscillospirales; family Ruminococcaceae; genus UMGS363. The sequence goes on along the minus strand of JBJEQL010000296.1, from coordinate 4,118 downwards.
CCCGTCCGTTACTATCGTTGAAATAATGGGCAGAGATGCAGGCTGGCTCACAGCATCTTCCTGCGTACTCCGTGCAAACGGCGAGCCTGCTCCGCACCTTATCTATCTCCCAGAAGCGCCGTTCTCAACCGATAAGTTTCTTGCCGACGTAAAAGAAGCACAAACACGTTATAAAGCTGTTATCGTTGCCGTTTCCGAAGGCATAAGCTGCGAAAACCGCCAAACAGGTTTTTCCTCGGAACTTACAGACGCATTCGGACATAAATTTCTCTCCGGAGTAGGTAAATATCTTGAAAATGTTACCGCTGCAAATGTCGGCTGTAAGGTACGTTCTATCGAGCTTAACGTTATGCAAAGATGCAGCTCGCATATCGCATCATTAACCGATATCAATGAAGCCGCACAGATAGGCAGCGCCGCAGTCGAAGCCGCAATGAACGGCGAAAGCGGAAAGATGATGACCTTCCACCGCATCAGCAATAACCCATACCGTGTGGAAATACTCTCCTCCGATATAAAGTCTATTGCAAATATGGAGAAAAAATTCCCGACCGAGTGGATAACAAAAGACGGAAACAACGTTACAACAGACGCACTCAACTATTTCCTGCCGCTCATACAAGGCGAAGTCCACCCCGAATACAGAAACGGAATACCCGTGCATTTCAGACTTGACCAGTAATATAATGCGTAATTCGAAATAACATTTGTTGTTAAAACCGCAAAGCGGATTAAAAGTTTCGTCCACCTTTTCAAAGGTGGTGGGTGTCCAGAGGGCAAAGCCCTTGGTCGCTCTCGCAAGAGCGAAACTCCTTAAACTTTAGTGCAACGCTTGCAGCGATAGAGTGAAAAACTAACAGATTATAAAGCGCAATTCACATAAAAAATCGGAAAACAGAACAAGTTCGATACCAAATAACTTGCTAAACCGATTTGTGAATTGCGCTTATTCTATTTTCCTAAATCAAACTCTCCTCTAAAGGGGAAATATGCGAACAAAGTGAGTATATTTCCCCTTTAGACGCACTTTGAACAGCTATGCACATAAAACTTCATTTGTCGTTTTTCCGATGCATAGCTTTAAATACGAAGTCGGAGTGCAAACACACGCAATTCGTTTGTGTGTTTGCACTCCGAGGAAAGTTTACTTTGTTAGGATAGAATGAAGCGCGATTCACAATTTATACTAATCTTTAATCGTTCTATAGACAAAGCCGACAGATAGAATAATTCCAATCAAGGAAAACGACCGCAGCAAGGCTTGCCGCCTTGCAAGGGAGTTTGACGCAGAGTGGAATTATTATAGCCGAGGATTTGTCTATAGGTTGATTAAAGATTAGTATTAGGTTTACGATAAAAATTTCTCATATCCGTTTTACCTTTTTGATGTGAATTGCGCTTTTTGATTTGTTAGTTTTTCGGCTTGATTCTAAAAGCTTTGTGCCATAGTTTTAAGAGTTTCGCTCTCTGCGGAGAGCGACAATGGGACGCTGTCCCCTTGACCCCTGCAAGCCTTTGAAAAGGCTTGACCTAAACTTTTTAGCCGCTTTGCGGTTTTAACAACAAATGTCATTCCGAATTCCGCATTAACTCCTAACTCCACTCTCCAAACTCCACACTAAACTAAACCGCCTGCGTAATAAGCTCTTCCGCAATATCGGAAGATATCGGCGCTACCGAATTATATATATCATAAATATATATCAGCGTTATGATTATCACCCAGACGGAGGTTATCAATATCGGGAGTGTTCGTTTTTTGTGATATGCTGTATACGGCGGAAGTTTCGGCTTGTTTTCGTTTCTGATGTAAATCCGAATGCCCCACAGACCCAGTATAATTTCAACCGCTAAAACAACATAGAATGACGGTTCAGCCAGTTCATCCCTTATGAATCCTGCAATGTCGCTTAGGCACATCATTCCGTTTACCGCTGCATGACATATTATCGCAGGAATAAGCGAATCTGTTTTTACCGTGATATATGCGAAGTAAATCCCTATTGTTGCCGCCATTACAAACTGATACGGATTTCCGTGCATAAGTCCGAACATCACTCCCGAGAAGATTATCCCGAAACGTGTGCTGACTCTTGCCGTCTGTTTTAGCACAACTCCACGAAAAAACAGTTCCTCCGCAATAGGCGCTATTATGACAGACGAAATAACATCCACAACCGCCGTTGCAACGTCATTTTTCATCTCATAGTCAAACGACACAACCTCAAGTCCGCTGTTATACAGCACAATGTCCACTACATATTCAAGCCCTATCCCAACAGCGTGAAATGCGAACGCCCCGAGAATACAGCAGCCGATAAGCTGCGGCGAAACATTCCTTGTGCGGAACATTGACGACATCTTAACATTATTCACAGCATTGAAAATAACAAACATCATTGTCGATGCAAGCGCAGGTGCAAAATACATGGCAGCTGCGTCTGCCCAGCCGACTACCTCAAATCCTGTTTCGGGATCGGTTTCTTCAAGTATAAACGGCGAAAGAACTATCAACAATACAGCATATATCACATACATCAGAACATACTGTATTACCATTGCTCCACCAACCTTGTTGTAAAGCTTACGAAGCTTTTTACGCTCGGCACGGTCGGGGGCTATTTCCGCATCATTCAAAATGTCGGTTCCCGTCATTATTATAAGTACCTCATAACAGCAACAACTCTGCCGATGATCTCACAGTTATCGACAATAATAGGATCCATTGTGTCATTCTCAGGCTGAAGCCGATAATGTCCGTTTTCCTTGTAGAAAGTTTTTACAGTCGCTTCCTCACCGTTTACAAGCGCAGCTACGATCTCACCGTTATGTGCGGACGAACATTTCTCAACAACAACGATATCTCCGTCAAGTATCGCTGCATTTATCATGCTTTCACCACGAACTTTAAGCGCAAAAAGCTCTCCGCTGTAATTCTTTTCTTCATGGAAATTAATGTATTCGGTAATATCCTGAACAGCCGTGATAGGCTGACCTGCCGTTATCGTTCCGACAAGAGGTATCTTTGAAGCACCTCTTCCTGCAAGCTTTATCGCTCTGTTGCAGCCGTCCACCTTTTCAAGAACGCCCTCAGCAACAAGGCTGTTTACATAACGTGCAGCCGTTGAAGTCGAACGTATATCAAGAGCAGCACAGATCTCTCTTATCGACGGTGCAATACCGTTTTCGACCCTCTCCTTGACGAATTCAAAAACTCTTTTTTCCTTCTCGTTCATATTACTGCTCCTTTTCCTCTAATTTTTTCAATATAAGCCGTGCAAGCTTGTTGACATCACCGCAGCCGAGAGTAACGACAAGATCGCCCTCTCCTACGTTTTCGGCAACATAATCTGCACAAAGCTCAAAATTCTTATCATGCTCTTCTTCCGGGAACCATACTGCCCCGTTGATCTTTTCCGCAAGCGCACTCGTATGGATACCGTAGGTATTTTTCTCACGGGAACCCATTATAGACGTAAGCACGACCTTATCCGCAATGGAAAGAGCCTCAGCAAAATCGTCGATAAGCATTGCCGTTCGTGAGAATGTAAACGGCTGATGCACCGCCCATACACGCTTGTAGCCAAGCCCCATTGCAGCTTTGAGCGTAACGGAAATTTCCGCAGGATGATGACCGTAATCGTCCACTACCGTCACACCGCCAACTTCGCCGTACTTTTCAAAACGCCGCTGAGAACCGTAAAAATCGGAAAGTCCCGTCCTTACGTCCTCTGCAGTCGCTCCCTCATATATCGAAGCCGCCGCAGCCGCAACCGCATTGAGTACGTTATGCTCCCCCGGCACATGAATAGTGATCTCTCCAAGCTTTTCACCCTTGTACATAAGGTCAAAGCCGGTTTCCAGTCCGCTGATGTGGCAAATATTTTCGGGATAGTAATCGCAGCTGCTGTCCTTGCCGAAGGTTATTATCTCACAGCCGTTTTCAAGTCCCTGAACAGCCTTCATCGAGTTTTCATCGCTGCCGTTTACGATAACTGCCCGTGAAGTCTGCTCCGCAAACTTACGGAACGACTTTATTACGTTTTCAAGACTGCCGAAATAGTCAAGATGATCTGCGTCAACGTTGAGAATAACGCTCACATCGGACGAAAGCTTCA
>JBJEQL010000295.1:0-8431 GCA_051881735.1 Oscillospiraceae bacterium | reverse complement strand
ATTTTAGCAAGCCGTATCTTCATATTCTTTCGTGGACATCTCCCGCAGGCGGACTAATAACGCTGATATGCGGAATCGGATACGATAATATTTATAATTACGCAAGCGTGCCTCTTTTATCGTGGGCGGCAGGAGTTATAGTGTTCTCCGCAGCGGTTTTCGCACTCGCCTACTGCTTCTATAAAAAGCGCAGAGCCGAGGACGTTTCAAAGCCGATCGTCTTCAGGGGCGTTTATGCCGTTATGATAACGCTTATTCTCTTCACGGCTGAGATACTCACTTTCGGTCCCAATATGGATATGATAAAGAAGTTCGACAAATACTTTTTTGGCGTACTTGCGGCAGGCTTCGGTATTTATATCATCTTTGAGATAATCTCCAACAGAGGTCTTAAAAAGCTTTGGAGGGGTGCAGTCAGATTTGTTTCGACCCTTGCCGTGTTCCTTATCTGCCTTAACGTTATAAACACTACAAGATTCTTCGGCACAGAGTTTACCATGCCCGAAGCCGATGAGGTGGAAACGGTATATCTTGACTACGGCGGAGTTTACAGCGAATTTCCTAACGTATCCTTCACATATTTCGGAGGAGATGAATCTTGGGGAGCGTTTGTGATAAAGGACAGAGATAATATCGAAAATATTTTAAACGCCCAAAAGGATATTGTTTCGGCAATGAAAGAAGCTTTAGGCAATAACAAGGATAAGGACGATATTGAAAACGGTTATTGGGAGAATATACTGCTTGATTCCGATGTTCCTTATTCGCATACTTATTTAACTGCCTGCTACGAGCTTAAAAACGGAATAAGGATGACAAAATGCTTCCCCGTTATGACCGCCGAAGCGGTAAAATGCCTTATGAACGTTGAGACCTCGGAGGAATACAAGGTTCAGGCGGCGGAATTTATGAAAGAAGATTTTCCCCCATACGATGAATTTGCTGAGAGAAGAAAAAAGCAGGCTAAATTTGAGGGAAAAGCGGACGATCCAGAGTACACCAATGTATATATCTATGTGTCTGACCCATTAAATAATATCATTTATCAATATTTGGTCGATAACAGATGCAAAAAACTTGTTGACAAGGAGTTTTACGAGGAGTTCCGTGACGCACTTGCAGCGGATATCGTGAACCGCACCGCAGCGGAATACTTCACACCCTGCACGGACAGAAACTATGAAATATACATATCGGGATTATCCTCATGGTCAATAGACGGAAGCTTCACCGAAACGCTGAAAGTCCTTGCAAATCACGGCTGTCTTGACGGAATTGAAGCGGATATTGACTATATTCTTGACGAGAAGAATTACAGCAATGGAGATCTGCCGAAGCTTACAATTGCATTATACGAAAAAAATTATAATAATTCTTCTGCAAAAGCGCTTTTCTGTCAGAAAGAGGGTGTATCCAACACAGAATACTATGAAAAATATCGCTTGAACAATGGAAGATATGTCACTCATTACTCCGATGAACTGAAAGAGCTGTTCAGCGTTATGCAGTCAAAGTATATAACGGACGAATCGTGCTATATGATATCCATTAATGGAAACTGCATTATGATCCCTCCCGAATACTCCGACATCGCAGAAAAGGTGTTCTTATCGAGTGAGGACAAGAGCGAATACCCCGAAAACACAGCCTTATACTATGGTTTAGGTGCAGTAGTTGAAGGCTAAATACGAATAATAGTGCAGCATACACAAAAAGAAAACCCTTGGCCGCAGATCATCAATGACCTGCAGTCAAGGGCTTTAGCATTATACATTACGCATTAGCAGAAAGTGCTCTTTTACCGATATCTGTACGGTAATGTGCGCCGTCAAAGCTTATCTTCTTTACGCCGTCATACGATTTATCAAGCGCAGCCTGCAGGCTCTCCCCTGTTGCTGTTACGCCGATAACTCTTCCGCCGTTTGTATAGAACTTTCCGTTTTCGAACTTTGTGCCTGCGTGATATACGAAAACTCCTTCGACCTGTCCCTTTTCGTCCATGCCGTTCATTTCAATGCCTTTTTTATAGCTCTGCGGATAGCCGCCGCTTGCCATTATTACGCAGGAGCAGCATTCGTTCTTCCACTTGATATCAAGCTCCGAAAGCTTTTCATTATAAACCGCTTCAAATATATCGCAGAGGTCGCTGTCAAGCAGCGGAAGAACTACCTGTGTTTCGGGGTCGCCGAAACGGCAGTTATACTCGATTACCTTCACGCCCTTTGGTGTAGCCATAAGTCCGAAATAAAGGCAGCCTTTGAACTTTCTGTCCTCGGCGTTCATTGCGTTCATTGTCGGCAGGAAGATGTTCTCCATACATTCCTTTGCAACGGCATCGGTATAGAACGGGTTAGGGGCAATTGTTCCCATTCCGCCTGTATTAAGTCCGTTATCGCCGTCCAGCGCACGTTTATGATCCATTGAGGACATCATCGGGACAACTGTTGTTCCGTCTGTAAATGCAAGGACGGATATTTCGGGGCCTGTGAGGAATTCCTCGATAACAACGGTAGAGCTGCTCTCACCGAACTGCTTTCCGTCGATCATAGATTTAACGGCTTCGACTGCTTCTTCCTCGTTCTGTGCGATGATAACGCCCTTTCCGAGTGCAAGTCCGTCAGCCTTTATAACTGCAGGATAGCTGTTCTGCTCTTTAAGGTAAGCAATTGCAGCTGCACTATCTGTAAAGGTTTCATACTTTGCGGTTGGAATATCGTATTTTTTCATAAGGTTCTTGGAAAAGACCTTGCTGCCCTCGATTATAGCAGCAGCCTTATTCGGGCCGAAAGTCATGAAGCCCTCTGCGTTGAGAGCGTCCACCATTCCGAGAACAAGCGGATCATCGGGAGCAACGACTACCATATCGACGGCAAGCTTTTTTGCAAGGGCAACAACGCCCGCGATATCGGTCGCTCCTACGTCAAAGCATTCGGCATAGCGTGAGATACCGCCATTGCCCGGAGTACAGTAGAGTTTTTCAACACGTTTGCTTTCGGCAAGCTTCATAATGATAGCGTGTTCTCTTCCGCCGCCGCCAACTACTAATATTTTCATTTTTATCATTCCCCTTTCAGGATTAATTCGGAACCTGGATTAATTCGTAATTTGGAATTCGGAATTAATTTCATAATTCTCAAATTCTATTGTTTAATTCTATTTGCGTATATCGGGACGGGAAACCCGTCCCCTACATAAATATTTGTGGAAAAATGTCATTTGCAGACATCTTTCTGAACATAAAAATTCCGAATTCCGAATTCATAATTCCGAATTAAAATAATAACGTCATTTGCACGGGCGGATATGGAATCCGCCCCTACGATATAATTCATAATAAAAACCATTGCGATCGGGACGGGAAACCCGTCCCCTACAATAATTTGGCGTGAAAAACAAAATTCCGAATTAATTACGCATTACGCATTACGAATTACGCATTGAATTAGTGGTGGAACAGACGGATTCCCGTGAATGCCATAGCGATATCATACTTGTTGCAGGTATCGATAACGTTATCGTCACGGATAGAACCGCCCGGCTGTACAATGTATTCTACGCCGCTCTTGTGCGCTCTTTCGATGTTGTCACCGAACGGGAAGAATGCGTCCGAACCAAGGCAAACACCTGTGTTCCGGTCAAGCCAATCACGCTTTTCTTCAGCTGTGAATACTTCGGGCTTTGTCTTGAAGATGTTCTGCCATGCTCCATCTGCAAGAACGTCCATATATTCATCGGGTGACATATAAACATCAATTGCATTATCTCTGTCTGCACGACGGATTCCGTCAATGAAATCAAGTCCAAGCACCTTCGGGGACTGTCTGAGCCACCAGTTGTCGGCTTTCTGACCTGCAAGGCGTGTGCAGTGGATTCTTGACTGCTGACCTGCGCCGATACCGACTGCCTGACCGTCCTTAACGTAGCAAACGGAGTTTGACTGTGTATATTTCAGCACGATGAGAGAGATAAGAAGGTCACGCTTCTTGTCATCGGGGATGTTCTTGTTGTTTGTAACGATGTTTTCAAGGAGTGCGTTGTCGATAGGAAGTTCGTTTCTTCCCTGTTCGAACGAAATACCGTAAACCTGCTTTGTTTCGATAGGTGCAGGCTTATAGTTCTCGTCAATTTTGATGATGTTATATGTGCCTTTTCTCTTAGATTTGAGGATTTCAAGCGCCTCATCGGTATAGCCTGGAGCGATAACGCCGTCCGAAACTTCACGCTGTATCATCTTTGCTGTGCATACGTCACAAACATCGGAAAGTGCGATAAAGTCGCCGTAGGAGGACATTCTGTCAGCGCCTCTTGCTCTTGCATAAGCGCAGGCAAGCGGTGAAAGTTCGCCAAGGTCGTCTACCCAGTAAATTTTCTTAAGAGTATCGGAAAGCGGAAGTCCGACTGCTGCACCTGCAGGAGAAACGTGCTTAAATGAAGTTGCTGCGCAAAGTCCTGTGGCGATTTTAAGCTCACGGACAAGCTGCCAGCCGTTGAAAGCGTCAAGGAGATTGATATATCCCGGCTTTCCGTTGAGGACTTCGATAGGAAGGTCGGAACCGTCCTCCATAAAGATTCTTGAAGGCTTCTGATTGGGATTACAGCCGTATTTGAGTTGCATTTCGTTCATGTTTATACTTCCTTTCAACCGTTTTTGTTTACGATTCTTGTATCGGATTCGCCTGTTGCAAGTTCAATATAGCGAACAAAGAGCGAAACCTTGTTGTCTGCGTTGAGAGATTCCCATACCATATCTGTGAAAGCGTCAATGTCAAGGTCGGTCATATCGACAAGCTTAGGTTCACCCTCAAAGCTTGGGAGAGGATTTCCGTCACCCATATAGGTGTGGATAAAGTGACCTGTGCCATTAAGCGGCTTTTCGTAGGAGAATGTGAAACGCTCACGGCAATCGGGGTTACCGTCTGCAGATTTGAGAATAGACATTGAATAATCGCCGCACTTGTTGCAAACGATACCCGAAATTCTCGGTGTAAAGTTCGGAGCGTCGTCCTCATATTCTCTTGTGCGGAGAGATTCCTCGAAAGTCTTTCCCTCTTTCATAAGGTCATAGATAGTATCGGTCTGATCGCCGTTTGTTACGATAGTAGCACCGTCAAGCACACGAACGGGAGAATAGATAATAAGGTGCGGATCGACCATTTTTGAGGGGTCGAAAGCTTCCGTGCGTATGCCGTCAGCTGTCGGTAGAAAAACTCTGTTGCGGCTGTTTTCGCTTCTGCCCATGATAAAGTATGCGATAACAGCGTTCTTGCCATCAGCGGACTTGCCGATGATGATTCCTCTGCCGGGGTAGGCGTTTGCTTTAAGCTCGTTTTCGATTGAAAGTTTTTTCATTATTTTACCTCCATTTTATCTTTTTGTTACCGGGTAAATATCTATCAGCTCTTTACATCTTATACTAATTCCAAACCGTTCTATAGACAAAGACGATAGATAGAATATTCCAAGTCAAGGAAGACGACCGCAGGCAGGCTGCCGCCTGTCAAGGGAGTCTGACGCAGAATTGGATTATTATATCTGAGTATTTGTCTATAGGTTGGTTTGGAATTAGTATTACCTGCGAATCCGCCGCAGGGCGTTACCTGCTATAATCTGCCAAGATAGCAGGTAACTTTGTATTTTATTTCAATGCTGCCGAAGTCGTTCATCTTCCTAAAAAGCTGCTGCAGCTCCCATACGAAACCGTCATAACCGACATCGTCAGGTTGGAGCGCATAAGAACGTGAAAGTGCATCGCCGACAAAGCTGTACTCGTCATAAGAAACGCTCTGCTCAAATTCGACATATTCGACCTCGGAGAAGAATTCGTTCCGCAGAAAAGCGTCACTCTCTTGGTGCGAGAGCCTTCCTGCATGACCCTTGTATCCGCAGTAGATACGGCTTATCTCATCACGTTCACGAACAACATCGTTCATTATCTTTTCGTTGAAGATTATCGCAGCTCTGCCGTTCGGGGTAAGTATGCGCATACACTCCGCTTTGAACTGCGCCGCATCAAACCAATGGAAAGCCGTTGCTGCCGTTACAAGGTCTATCGTATGTTCGGGAATTCCTGTTTTCTCCGCAGGTGCTTCGATGACCTTTGCCGCAGGAACGTTCCTCTGCAGCTTCACGAGCATATCCCTGTTAGGCTCGACTGCGGTGACATTCGGCGTTTTCAGGAGCAGCAGCTTTGTAAATTTTCCCGTACCTGCGCCGATATCGGCAACAGTTTTTGCGCCTGTTTTTGTAAAGATCCAGTCAACAAGCTCTGTCGGATAGGACGGACGGTATTTGTCGTAATTATCCGCTTTGCCCGAGAATTTATCTTCATTCATTGACGTATGCCTTTCCGTCTTTTATCGTAATTTTGTCCTGACAGAAGAGCGAAACCGCCTTCGGAAGAAGCTTCCATTCGACATTTTCCATTATTCTGCGCTGAAGAACTTCGGGGGTATCGTCATTTTTTACGTCAACTGTTCCCTGCAGGATAATTGCGCCTGCGTCAGCCTCTTCGTTGACAAAATGTATCGTTGCACCGCTTACCTTTACGCCGTATTCAAGAGCTTTTTCGTGAACTTTAAGTCCGTAGAAGCCCTCTCCGCAGAATGACGGTATAAGCGCAGGATGAACGTTGATTATCTTATATGCATATTTCTTGGTCACGCACTCGTCAAGGATAGTCATAAATCCTGCCAGCACAACAAGGTCAGCTTTCTCGCTGTCAAGAGCGTCCAGTATCGCCTTGCTGTAAGAAACGCTGTCCGAATATTCCTTTCGTGCGATGACCTTTGTCGGGATATCCGCCTTTACCGCACGTTCAAGAGCGTAGGCATCAGCCTTTGAGGAGATAACGCAGGTTATCTTTCCGCCCTTTATCTCTCCCCTTTTTTCTGCGTCAATAAGCGCCTGAAGATTTGTTCCGCCGCCCGAAACAAGCACAACTATATTTTTCACGCTGCACCACCTTATTTTATACAAATATTCGGAACCGGACAAAACCCAATTCCGAATATTATAATGCTTTGATTATGCGATAATTACGCCGTCATCGCCGTTTACAAGTTCGCCGAGAACATAAGCGTCCTCACCTGCAGCCTTGATAGCGGCAATAGTCTTGTCAACATCGTTCTTGTCAACAACAACGGTCATACCAACACCCATGTTGAATGTGTTGAACATATCTCTCTCAGGGATCTTGCCTGTTGCCTGAATAACTTCAAAAATAGGAAGAACCTGAACAGCGTTTCTCTCGATCTTTACGGAAATTCCGTTCGGGAGAGAACGTGGGATATTCTCATAGAAGCCGCCGCCTGTGATGTGGCTGATAGCCTTGACATTAACTGCGTCAAGAAGCTTCATTACAGCCTTTACATATATCTTAGTCGGTGTGAGCAAGCACTCGCCGAGTGTTGTTCCGAGATCGCCGTAGTGACGAGCAAGGTTCTGCTCGCTTACTGTGAATACCTTTCTTACGAGTGAGAAACCGTTGGAATGAACGCCGCTCGACTTAATGCCGATCATAACGTCCCCTGCCTTCTGTGTGTCGGGCTTAAGTATCTTGTCCTTGTCAACAACACCAACAGAGAAGCCTGCAAGATCGTATTCGTCAACAGGATAGAAACCGGGCATTTCAGCTGTTTCACCGCCGATAAGCGCACATTCGGACTGAATGCAGCCCTCTGCAACGCCCGATACGATGTCAGCAACCTTTTCGGGAACGTTCTTGCCGACTGCGATATAATCGAGGAAGAATTGCGGCTTTGCTCCGCAGCAGATAACGTCATTTACGCACATTGCAACGCAGTCGATACCAACTGTGTTATGCTTGTCCATAAGGAATGCGATCTTAAGCTTTGTTCCAACGCCGTCTGTGCCGGAAACGAGAACGGGCTTTGTAATACCTGTCATATCAAGCTCGAAAAGACCGCCGAAGCCGCCGATTCCGGAGAGAACTCCGCTTGTCATTGTTTTTGCAACGTGAGCCTTCATAAGCTCGACCGCTTTATAGCCGGCAGTTACGTCAACGCCTGCTTCTTTATAGCTTTCAGAATAACTTTTCATGTTTTTTGAACGCTCCTTTTCAGATCATGTTGTGAAAATGCAGATCGTACACGTTTCTGCCGTTATAAAATGCTTACGGCTTTTTGCAATTGATCGGCTTTTTCTTACTTTGTGTGAATTTTGAACTCGAATTTGTCTTTGGGCATTTCAGCCGGAACTTCAACAGGATAATTGCCTGTGAAGCAGCCGTCACAGAAGCCGCAGCCTGCGTCCTCGGCAACACGGTTGAGGTTCTCAACGCTTAAATAACCGAGCGTGTCTGCTCCAATTTCCTTTGCGATCTCGTCAACAGACATTCTGCAAGCAATGAGGTTTTCACGGCTGTCGATATCCGTGCCGAAATAGCAGGGATTTTTGAACGGCGGACAGGAAA
>JBJEQL010000294.1:0-8460 GCA_051881735.1 Oscillospiraceae bacterium | reverse complement strand
GTCCCTTGCCGTCATTTCCGTCGGGATTATAATAAATGCGGTCAACGGCAGTCTGCTCCTTGCGAAGATAAAAATGCTCTTCATCGGGAATTGTCAGCGGTTCGTTTGTACGAAAAAAGTCACTGAAAGCAGGGTCGGCGATACTTGCTCTGAGTGCGTCCGCATTTTCAAAGGAAGCCGTTACGCCGCTTGCATTTGTTATAACGATAAAGCCCTTTTCGCTGTCGGTGGAACGTGTCAAGCCCATACCCGCAAGAGTATCGTAAAGATCTGCATTTTCGATATTGTCTATCATTCTGCGGATATTGGCGGCATTTGTTTCTCCGTCCGCTGTTATTGTGGCACTGCCGTCACTGCGGATAATTCCCGAAAATCTCACATCACCTCCCGCAAGCAGCTTGGATATTTCTCTTGCGGTCTTTTCGGTGGTGTTGATGTACGTTCTGCTGCTTATGGCTCTGTATTCGGTGTTGCCTATTATCTCATTGGCGGCAGGCTGTCTGCTTGCAAGCTCGCTATATATCCTGCGTGCCTTTTCTTCATCGGCTGTACTCACCGTAATGGTAGACTTGTGTGTCGAAATATCTGCAGAAAACCTGACGTTTTCTTTTCTCAGCATATCAATAAATGCCTTTGTCAAAAAAGGTGCAGTATTTATATATCTGCGCTCTGATTTGGCAAGCCCCAAGTAGTACTCCTTATCATAGTATGCCATTTCAATTCCTCCGTTCAGCTTATGTAAATGGTATCTGCCTTAATGCTCTGCGGGGTGCTCTCATCATATCTTCCCAGAACCGTAAGAACACTTCCCGCTGTGGCAAAATCAGCTATGTTGTCGATTCCTGCCGCATTCACGGAATAGATTATCCCTTCATCTGCAGAGAGTGTGAAAATACATTCATCATTCTTCGGCTCTTCAATCACCCTTCCGGTAATAACTGTTCCTTTCATACCGTACCTCCTATCAGCTCAATGACCTCCGAAACAGACAGTTCTGCTTTTTTTATCACCTTAACAAGCCCTGTTATTTCGGTTATGTCAATATCCTTTCCGCAGACCTTTTCAAGCTCCGCTATTTTTTCCGCCTTCAGATCCTTTTCTATCTTGCTTATCTGAGAAAAAATCTCCTTTGTTTTCTTCTCGGCGGCTGCCTGAACGGCGGCTGCCTTTTCGTATTTTTCCTTAAGTGCGGAAAGCTTTTCGATGCGCTTATCAGACTTGTCCGAATTAGCTTTCTTATCACTTTTTTCAAGATGTCCCACCGGGACATCTGCTGTAGGTACAGGAACAGCTTCCGATGTCTGTTCGATTTTAATTGTTTCCTCCATTATCTTGCCACCTCATTTCTTACCTTTCTTTGACTTAGAAGCTCTGCCTTTGCGATGCTTTTATTTGCCCATGAAAGCATATGAATTGCTCTTTTTTCAAAGGCTGTTCCACGCCCCTTTACAAGCAGCTCATTATAGTCCTTTACGCCCATTTTTGCGCATTCGACAGTCCTTTTGCATCTGCCCGCAAACTGTCTGCAAAATTCGGCTCCCGCATTGTCATTGTCAACACAAAGTGTGACTGCAAGCCCACTTGCAAGCAGCTTTTCCACAACATTGGGTTTAAGCCCTGCCATTGCCGCAAACTTGCAGTCGGTCACATCGGGGTGCATTGACATAAAGCTCATAAGGTCAATGGAGCTTTCAAAAACATACGCCTTCTGAGGATTTCCCTTGTCATACTGAAAAAAGCTCTCTGACGTTCCCGGGGCAACACCCTTGTAGTTTTTCAGCTTGGCATTTACTTCCTCGTCAACAGCTTTTCTGTCAACATTCCTGCTCTGTATTTCCGAAATTTTCTCGCAAATACAATCATATCCTGCTTTGTCGGTGACGATATTTGCATTCTGTTCATAAACATATCCCGCAAATCTCACACCGCTGTCTTTTAATTCTCTGTTCAGCAGCTCCGCTATGTAAGGCTCTGCAGCTATCACCATTTTTTCCGAAAGCTCCGAATATCCCACATTTCCCACAGTATAGCTTTTTCCTGTCGTGCCGTGAAGCTCGGCTCCGCAGGGCTTGCCGTCCATAATATGCAGAAAAACAGCATTGCCCTTTGTGTCCTGAAAAAGATGTCCCGAACGGATAAAATCATTGACAATATCAGGGTCTATGCACCTTGTTTTTGTAAGGTAGCTGTATGCTCTTTTATTATTATCAGCCATTTCGGGGCTGATAAATTCCGCTTTCTGTTCGGCTTCATAAACCGCAGCCGTTCTGTACTGCGGCTTATTTTCGGACTTGCCTTCCTCACCCCGTCCAAGCTCACCGTCAAGGGCAGCTCTGACAGCGTCCTTGAATGGCATATCCATGACCTTCATCAGGCAGCTTATAAGCCCTGCGCCGCCCTCCTGCTTTGAATGGATATAATATTTGTTGGGGACAGTGTTTTCATTTACAAAAAATCCGCCAAAGCCCTCAATGTGTGTTTCGGAACGTGACCTTTTGCAGGAATAGCCCTCCCGACGGAAATACTCGGATATGCTTCTCTCATTTGCACGCTTTATCTGTTCTTCTGTGTAAAACATTATCTTGAATCCCCGCCTTTTTTCTGCTCGTTCTGAATGTCTTTTTCGGCTGCCTTTTCATTCACCTTTTCTGCCCAATCCTTTATTGCCGAAGCCTTCTCCGCAAAAGATATTTTCTCCGCTGTTTTTTCTTCTGCTTCCAGATGTCCCACCGGGACATTTTCGGATTTTACCTCCGACTTATCCGCAGTGACGGCAGCTGTCAGCTCCTTTGCTTCCTCATTCTGTATAGGTGCTTCTGCTTCCTTTATACCCACAGCAGGCTCGGCTGTTTTTTCGGCATATGCTTCTATTTTATCTGCAATCATATCCGCAAGCTCGGCTATATCGGGCATAGAATCGTAAGCCTGAAATGCACAGGTGCGGAGTGCGTCAACGACAGTATCTATCTCTCCGTTTTCGGTATTTACAAGATTATCTTCTGTGGTTTTTTTCAATTCGGCTAATGCTCCCTTGTCCTCAATTCCACCGCTCTTAGCCATTACCTCTGCCGCCTTCATCGCAAGATAAGAAATATAGGTCTGCTCCTCCGCACACACTACCTTGTTTCGTCCCGTTTCCTTTGCTTCATATACTGCATTGTCGGCAAGCTTAAATTCGGCATCGAATACTTCTCTCGCATTTTCCCGGGTAAGTGTAACCTCGGGATTCATAGCATGCACGCCAATGGAAACAGTAACCGAATGCTCCATAGGCTTTCCTTCAAACATTATTTCATTGACATTTTCTTCAACATTCTTTCTGAGTGTTTCAGCCATATCGACAGCCTGTTCGGGAGTATCGGTTATAAGGATAGCAATCATTTCCTCGCCGCCCATACGGAAGCAATTGTTTGCTCCGTCCTTTGTGAAATCCTTCATTACCTCGGCTGTGCCTTTGAGAATTATATCTCCCGCATCATGACCGTATGTATCATTAACGCTCTTGAACCGGTCAATATCGCTCATAAGAATATTAACGCTCTTGCCCTCCGACATTGCCTTTACAACGGTATTTTCAAGATATTCATTCAGTCCCTGACGGTTGAACATCTTTGTAAGCTCGTCTGTTATCCTGCCCTGATGCTGATATTCCTTTTCAAGTCCAAGCTTTATATTTTCCACAAACGTTCCGCCCTTAGCAAAATTACGGGCAAGGTCATCTGTATTAAATCCCTCGCTCCTTTCTGCTGCGATAACGCCGAGAGTATTTCCGTTACCCGCAACAAGGGGGATATATGCCTTTGTACCTTCATTCTGAATTTCCTGATTATCGGAAATTTTTTTCAGCATTTCGGTCTGCTCCTGAGATATCCAGTTCCTGCCGCCGCTTTCCGAAAAGAATTTATCATTCGTATTATCCATACAAAAGAATTTCACTTCATCACTGTTTGTGAGCTGCTTTGCTGCACTTTCTACCTCTGTCATTATCTCGTCAATACTCTGACTTTCGGTCATTGCCGAAATAAAACGGTTAATGGTATTAAGCTCGTTTTTTATTTCAATGTCGTTGGATTTAAGCTCCTCCACCTCTGCCTTGAGAGATTGATTTTCTTTTTCAAGCGCAGCCAATCTTTCAAGTATTTTCGCAAGCTCCATGTTCTGCTCGTCCATTATTTCACCTCCGTTATATTACAAAGCAGCCGTCATTAAAGGTGTATTCCTGTATATTCGCCCCCTTGTCAAGCTGCTTTCCTATCTCGTCAATGCTCTTCTGTATCACACCCAACATCTGTGCAAAAAAGCTGAAATCCGCATGCTTTTCAATCGTCCATACAGCATCGCTTTCATAGCTCTCCCGTTCCTCATCGGGTGTTTCATACACCCCCACAACATCGGTAAAATATTTTTCAAAAAATTCCTTTGTGCGCTCTTCACCGTCAAGCCCGTATATTCGTATGCTTACGGTCTTGTGTGATTCCTTAACAAGTACTCTCATGTTCATTCCTCCAATGATGACAACCGATTCTTTTCCAGTTCAGCCTTTTTTGCTTTTATATCGTTTTCTTGCTTAACATATGCCTTAAGCTCGCTCATTTTCTGCAGCATCTTATTGCTGCTCTTCTGCAGAGAATACTGCTCCTCTATCATTCGCTGTGCATATACTCTGTCCCGCACGGCGATTTTTTCCCATTCCTCCTCCGCAACAATAATGTCATTCCCCTGCTTCTTTATCTTCCTGTTCCTGGACCACTCCATTATTGTGGTCCACACATTGTTGTAATCGAAGGGAACCTTTCTGAATTCATCACTGCTTAAGCTTTTCAGCCCGTTATCATCGTAAACATAAAGCAGCTTCCTGCCGCAGTGAGTAATCTCAATTACTGTTCTTTTTTCAAGGGCATTTTTCCGCAGGAATTGCCCTATTGCCTTCTGCAGCAGCTCCTCCTCGGGCAATTCCCTGCTTCCGATCGTTGAGCTTAAATCAATTGTTTCCGAAATATCAAAGCCCTCATTAAGCTCAAGCTTTTTATCCGTATTTTTGGTCGTGCAGTAGTCAAACCAGTTTACCTTGTTTCCGCATATCTTACGCTTGCGGGAAATTGCGGAAATATCGAAAATCAGCTTGTTTTTACGCACATACTCGGTAAAGCTTTCGGAGAAATTTTTATCAAAGGGAATATTTTCCCGCTTGGCATAATCAATAAATTCCGTGGAGTAGGATTTTCCGTATATCTCCATTATCCGCAGGGTGTTGTTAAGATTGAGCAAAAAGGGCATATCCACCTTTTCGCCATTTTCAATCAGAAGCTCCTGAAGGCTTTTTTCTTCATCTGAAAAGCCGTTTGCTATTTCGTCCTTGGTAAGCACCCTTAATTCATCGTTCTCGTCCAGATAACCCATAGGCTCGCCAACATTTATCAGCAGGGTCATAAAATTTCTGTCCTTTACATAAACGAAGCCATTTTTAATAGTCGTATATTTGCTTTCACACAGCTGCCGAACACTGTCAAAATCCGTTTCCTGTATTTCATCATATTTCTTTGCATTTATCATGCAAAGCAGAATATTCTGTATTATTTTTTCGGTTACCTGTTCACCCTCGGGAGCATCTGCCTGCTCAATAACAAAATCCTCCGTACACATTATC
This sequence comes from Oscillospiraceae bacterium, assembly GCA_051881735.1. GTDB lineage: Bacteria > Bacillota > Clostridia > Oscillospirales > Ruminococcaceae > UMGS363. The sequence goes on along the minus strand of JBJEQL010000294.1, from coordinate 2,813 downwards.
TCTGCTGTGTATTTCTCTGCATCTGCCGCAAGCCGTTCCACCGTTTTTTCATCAACATATCCTGCACCGAAAAGTATCAGCAGATGCGCCAGTGCTTCCGAATACTTCTCACACTGAATATTACCTATGGTTTCGGGAGAAAGCTTGTGTATTTCCATATCACCGGGAATTTTCATCCCGAATATCTCCGAAATAAAAGCGGAACGCCACAGCATAGGCGTTAAAAAAGTATTATCTCCGCAGTACGAATAGACCTTTTCGTTCATGTCTGTTTTTCATCCTCCAATGCTCTTATGTTCACATACTTGCCTGTGTCTATCATTTTATAGCCCTTTTTCTCGCTTACTCCGTTAAGCTTCTTTTTTGTTTTGTAAATCGTTTTTCCGCACAACAGCTCGGCGGCATTTGCCGATGTAATAGTTATGCCGTTGTACTTATCCTCCTTCCAGAGAGTAAAGCCGCAGCCGTCCTTTCCCGATTCACAGTAAAAATTCAACTTTCCTTCATACACATTCTTTCCGCATCTCGGGCATTTTCCGACAGCAGTTTTTTCCTTGATAATTCTTTTCAGATTGACATACTTGTCTGTATCTTCAAGAATATACTCAGCTTCGTATATCTCTCCCGATTTGCTTTCTGCCTTCATTTTTACAGCTTCGCCCTTAAGCAGCCTTACAGCCTTTTCCTTGGTCACGCTGTCCTTTAAAAATTTATCCGATTTCCATAGAGTAAAGCCGCAGCCTTCCTTTCCCGATTCGCAGTAAAAGCTGAGCTTGCCCTCGTATATGTTCTTTCCGCATCTCGGACATATGCCGACAGCTTCTCGTGCAGCCGATTCATGCTCAACAGGCTTTCTCTTGTGAGCGGGATTATTTTCAAGCCTGATAACGGAGCTTACAAAGTCCTTAACATCACGGATAAGCACATCTGAGCTTATTCCCTTTTCCTTGATATTTGTAAAGGTCTGCTCCCATTCTGCCGTTCTCTCCACAGATTTGAGATTTTCGGGAATAGATTCAATAAATTCCTTTCCGAATTTTGTTGAAATAATGCTGCGCTTCACACGCTCAACATAGCCTGCCTTAACAAGCTCCTCGATAACATCTGCTCTTGTGGCTTCCGTTCCGATACCCTTGCCCTTTACTGCAGTTTTCAATTCTTCATCATCAATGCGGTTGTCGATATTATTCATTACCGACAGCAGACTTGCATCTGTATAATGCTTCGGCGGCTGCGTTTCGCAAACCTTGATGTGAATATCTTCGGGAGTGAATGTGCTGCCCTCGGCATAGGATATTTCTTCACTTTTTTCTTCATTGGCTTCGGTATCGTATGCCTTCCACCCAAGCTCCAAAGACTTCACATTTTTCAGCTTATATGTAACATCATTGCACCAAAATACATAGTTGGTTTCCGTATATGTGTAGGGCTTATCCACTGCACAAAGCAGACGATTCACAATAAGTCCGTATACATTTTTTTCTTTTTCCGAAAGCGAAGCAGTGCTTTCGGTGCTTGCTTCGGGGAGAATTGCATGGTGGTCGTGCCCCTCCATAGCCTTGTCGTTGATAACTCTGCTGTCAAGGTTCAGTCCCACTCCGATTATTCCGTGCGCCCTCTGAGCATACTCGGGACGTTCCCCCACTGTGCTTACCACACGGATTATCTGACCACGCATATCCTCGGAAATGTAATTGCAGTCGGTACGGGGATATGTGGTGAATTTCTTTTCATAAAGGCTCTGTGCCGCTTCAAGCACTTCCTTTGCCGTATATCCATACACTCTGTTTGCTTCCTGCTGCAGTGTTGTCAGGCTGTGAAGCAGCGGTCTGTTTTTGGTTTTGTTGTTTTCACAGATAGCGGAAAGTACATTTGCATCTGTGCCCCTGCTTTCCTCAAGGATTTTTTCCGCTTCTTCTTTTGAGGAATACTCCTGCTCAGATACAGCTCCGTTGTCCATTTCAAGGCGGTATGTCACCGATTTTCTGAATTTTTCGATTTCCTTATCCCTGTCAACGATAATGGAAAGCACGGGTGTTTTTACACGTCCGACGTGATGCGTAAAATTATCCAGTATTCCATACAGCCGTGAAAGATTCATTCCTATAAGCCAGTCGGATTTCTGCCTTGCAAGTGCGGCTTCATATTCACCGTCAAAATCGCTGTCGGGAGGAAGATTTTTCATCTGCTCCCGTATGGCTTCGTCTGTCATAGAATTACACCAAAGCCGCTTCACGGGCTTGGTACAATTATTTGCATTGTAAATGTGACGGAAGATAAGCTCTCCCTCACGTCCTGCGTCCGTTGCGCAGATTATCTCCTCAACATCATCACGGTTTATAAGCTCGGATATAAGCTCCCGCAGCTCCTCCGTGTCCTCGCCGCAGGGGAAGATGCGGAACTCGGGGAACATAGGAAGCTCTTCAAGCTTGTATTTCTTGGAAAAGCCGTAATCCTCCGGTTCTCCCAGTCCGTAAAGATGTCCTCTTGCATTCACAACATAATATCCATTGCCTGTATAGCAGAATGCCTTTCCGCTGCCGTACAGCTTTTCTCTCGCTCCTACGGTATGAGCAATTGTTCTTGCCGTTGAAGGCTTTTCGCTTATAATTAACTGCATATTTTCATTCCTTTCATTTTTTCGGATAACTAATCATCTTCCCGTTTTCTGCCTGTTTCCTTCCGCTTATTCTTTTTGTATTTCACCACCAAAAGGGCTGCGGACAACAGCAGAAAAACAACAAAGTGCATTTTGCTGTCATTCCATATATCCAGTAAAAGCAAATACAATTGAGATTGACCCTTTGTATCGC
>JBJEQL010000293.1:0-8460 GCA_051881735.1 Oscillospiraceae bacterium | reverse complement strand
AAAGAACGCTCGATGTTTCGGGCGGCTGGCACGATTCGGGCAGCTATGTAAAAGCTGTTCCGAGTGCCTGCATTGCTCTCGGACACATGCTTTATGCATATAAAATGTTCCCTGCGGAATTCTGCAGCAAGGGCACTATTCCCGGCGCACCACCGGAGCTTCCCGACATACTTGCGGAATGCAAGACAGAGCTTATATGGCTTTTGAAAATGCAGTCACGCAGCGGTGGTGTATATCATAAGGTTTCGACCCAGAATGTCAGCGTTTTTGCCCGTCCCGAAAACGACCACGAGCTTCAGCTTGTTGCTCCGATCTCGTTTCAGGCGACCGCTTGCTTTACGGCTGTTGCAGCGCTGGCAAGCGGTATATATGAAGAATTCGACAAGGATTTTGCCGACCTGCTCCAGTCAGCGGCATTCAGCGGCTGGATATGGCTCTCTTCCTGCAGTGAACCGCAGCATTTTGTAAATCCGTCAGAATTCACGCACACTTCAAGCGGTGATATCAGACCGAAAAACCTCACCGACACGCTGTTCTGGACGGTATGCGAGCTTTATTCGCTCACAGGCGATGAATCCTTCCGCAAAAAGATACATCAGCTTTATAAAAATGTCTGCGCAACAGAATTCACCTGCTTCGGTGCAGGCGGCTTCGGAGCATTGGCTTATATCACGACCAATAAGATGAAAGACCTTGAAGTTGACCGTCATATACGTCTGCAGTACCGCATTGAAGCCGACAACATAATCGGATTATCCGAGCACAATGGGTTCCGAACCGCACAGTCCTCTTCCGAATATACATATTTTACGAACATCAACGTTCTTAACCGTGCAATGGTTCTTATCGTGGCGAACATATTCTTCCACAGCAGAGAATATGTCAACGCTGCCGCAGACCAGTTCGACTATATACTCGGCAAAAATCCGCTCGGACAATGCTTTGTCACGGGAGTTGGAGAAAATCCTGTAAAAAATCCGCATCACCGCCTTTCTGCCTTTTCAGAAACGGACGACCCTGTTCCGGGACAGCTTGTTATAGGCGTCTGCGCCGATGATGAAGCAAAAGACCCGTTCGCAAAGTGGAATATCCCGAGAGGAACTCCCCGTGCAAAATGCTACTGCGACAATAAGGTATGCTTTTCGACAAATGAAACGCTGCTTTTCGCAAACTCGGCAATGCTGTTCGTTACGGCGTTTTTTGATAAAATGTAAGATTCTCCGCTCTGTTTTTTTCAGGGCGGAGATTTTTTGAATTATTCATTCAATTTGAAAGAATTGTTATTGCAATTGTGGAAAATATTTGGTATAATAGAAGAAACATTGCCACAAATTGTTTGTTATGAGATATTAAAGGAAACGATTCTAAAGAATACAATTCTTTAGTGAAAGGTAAAATCAATATGAAGAACAGAAAAAAACTGTCTGCTGCTCTGACTGCTGTTATCTGCCTTGCAATGCTCGGCGGATGCGGAAACAGCGAAGCTGGATCGAATCCGGGTTCGGCGGCCGTTACGGAAAGCGCTGCGACGGTTACCGAAGCTGCTGTTGACGAAAACGCAGTTGACCCGAGCGTTCCGTTCGACCTTTCGGGCGGAGTTACCGACAAGATGTATGACCGAGCTCTCTTAAATGAGGGAAATACATCAAGACTTGCCGCTGCAATGGAAAAAGCCAAAAAGGGCGAAAGCATCACCGTTGCTGCGATAGGCGGCTCAATTACACAGGGAACCGCCGCTTCAAGCACAAACAGCTGTTACGCTTCAAGATTCTTCGCATGGTGGCAGGAAAAATTCCCCGAATGTAAAGTCAACACAGTCAACGCAGGCATCGGCGGAACAGACTCCTATCTCGGCGTTCACCGTGCAGACGAGCAGCTTTTATCAGCTTCTCCCGATGTTGTAGTGATAGAATTCTCGGTAAACGACACCGACAAAACTATGAATAAATATTCCTATGACAGCCTTGTGCGCAAGGTGCTTTCGGCGGAAAATGATCCTGCTGTAATCCTGCTTTTTACTACGCAGGAGGACGGAACGAGCCTGCAGGATGTTCACAAAGAGATAGGCGCCGCATACGATCTGCCGATGATAAGCTACCGTGAAGCGGTTTACCCCGAAGTAGCGGCAGGAACACTTGCTTGGAAGGATATCTCCCCCGACAATATTCACCCGAACGATATCGGTCATGACATTATCGGTCAGCTTTTGTCACGTTATCTTGACGGAGTGTATTCATCCGATACGGCTGCGCTTGCTGCCGAAGTGACAAAGTTCGATACCGAGGGTTATACGAACGACTACTATAAAAATGCAACGCTGCTGAACGCTTCTCAGATGGAATATACCGCAGAAGGCTTCGAATTCGGTCAGAACAGCGTTTATACACAGTTCCCCGACAACTGGATAACCTCAGGCGGCGGAACGCTTACATTTGAAACCGAGTGCCAGAACCTCGGAATACTCTATCTTAAAACCGTTGACGGAAAAAGCGGCACATACGAAGTCTACGTTGACGGCGAACGCAAGGGAAAGCTTGAAGGCGACTTCTCGGGCGGCTGGGGCAACTACGCATTCCCCAAGCAGGTGATTCTTGCGAAGGATACAGCAAAACACACCGTTGAAATAAAACCTGCCGAGGGTTCGGAGGATAAAGGCTTAACGATACTTGCAGTAATGGTAAGTTAAATAAATACGGAGGGTATAAAATGAAAATTAAAGATACCGAGCTTATAAAGCTCTACGGTGAGGACGCTCTCGACCGTCAGAAAACACGCTATAAAAACGCAGAGGAAAGCTTCGTCAAGGAATTCGGCGCTCACGAGGGAGTAAGAGTATTCTCCGCACCCGGCAGAACCGAGGTAAGCGGAAACCACACCGACCATAACAACGGTAAAGTCCTTGCTGCGGCAGTTAACCTTGACATTATCGCAGTCGTTGTACCAACAGACGACGGGATCATCACAGTAAAATCCGAAGGCTATCCAATTTTCACAGTTGATACAAAAGAACTTGAAGCAAAAGCTGAAGAAAAGGACTCAACGCCTGCACTCGTAAGAGGCGTTGCAGCAGGCTTTGCTAAAAACAACCTTAAAATAGGCGGTTTCAAGGCATATATGACCTCGGACGTTATGAAGGGCAGCGGCGTTTCTTCCTCGGCTGCATTCGAAGTGCTTGTTGCAAGCATTCTGTCGGGACTTTACAACGACAACACAGTAAGCGCAGTAAAAGCAGCGCAGATATCGCAGTTTGCAGAGAACGAGTATTTTGGCAAGCCAAGCGGACTCCTCGATCAAATGGCTGCTTCAGTCGGCGGATTTGTTTATATCGACTTCAAGAAAACACAGTATCCGATAATCGTTCCAATCGAGTTTAATATAAAAGACTATGGCTATAACCTCTGCATCGTTGATACAAAGGGCAGCCACGCAGACCTTACCCCCGAGTATGCAGCGATACCTGCAGAAATGAAAGCAGTCGCAGCTGCACTCGGAAAAACAGTTCTCCGTGAAGTTGACGAGGGCGAGTTCTTCGCAAGAATGGGCGAGCTTCGCAAGGCCTGCGGTGACAGAGCCGTACTCAGAGCAGCGCATTTCTACGATGAAAACAAGCGTGTTGAAGCAGCAGCCGACGCACTCAAAACAGGAGATATGGATTCATTCCTTGCAGCGATAAGAGCAAGCGGAAACAGCTCCTATAAATTCCTGCAGAACGTCTATGCAAATAAAGCACCTGACCAACAGGGCGTTGCAATGGGACTTTACACCGCAGAGCGTGTCCTCGGAAATAAGGGCGCATCAAGAGTCCACGGCGGCGGATTTGCCGGAACGATACAGGCATTCGTGCCGAACGAACTTCTGTCCGAATTCATCTATGCACAGGACGCAATTTTCGGCGAGGGTTCCTGCCATAAGCTGTTTATACGCCCTGTCGGCGGAACGGAAATGGGACTGGAGTGAGTTTGGAGTTTGGAGTTTTTCAATGTGGAAAGTTGAAAGTGAAAAGTGGAATTGAATGCGTAATTATTGCTAAGCAAACCGATAATTGAAAACAACACTATAAAAAGCTGACCGATGCACTTTGCACCGGTCAGCTTTTATGATATTTTTATTGTATTTGTTCCATTTCTATAATAGTTGGTTCACCAATTTCAATATGATAACCTGCAGAAACGGTTATTTCCGCTGATTGAAGCACATCTAAAAGTGTGGCTTGACCGTCAACAGGGTATTCCCAACCATCCTCAATTTTTATCTCATCACTATATACGTTTATCTGTGTCATATAGTCGCTTATATTAGTAACATTGTAAGTACCTTCCGGAACATAAAATGCAATTAAATGTTCTTCAAATTCTGTACCGGCATTATAAACAAGTTCCTTTCCATATTCACCGGATTCTCCTGCCGTAAGTGTAAAAACCAATGAGGACGAACTTTCAGAAACTTCAGTTTCACTTTCTGTTTCAGATTCTATTTCCGTTTCTTCAAAAAAATCATCATTTTCTACAATATTCGTATCAGTAATTTCTTGCTGTGTTTCCGTAGATGATTGCTGTTCTTCAATATTATCATTTGTTGTGCCGCATGATGAAAAGCATATTAAACATATTGCAGCAGCCGCTATTAATTTTGTTTTCATTCTAATATCTCCCTCTTTGTCCAACATTTATATTTGGTTTATACACATATTATAATGTAATATATTTGATTTGTCAAGCAAAACTAATAAAATGTGTTATATTTTTATTAGAGGAGGCAAGATAAATCATGGCTTATTATCCAAGAATACGAGATTTGCGTGAAGACAGCGACAAGACTCAGCGTGAAGTTGCAGAATATCTCGGAACGCCATATCAGTATTATGCTGTTTACGAAAAAGGAACAAGCGAAATACCTTTTGAACGTGCCATACTTCTTGCGAAATATTACAACGTAAGTCTTGATTATATTGCAGGACTAACAAACAGCAAAAGAGGACTTTCCAAAGGCGACCTTACCCCGGAACAGCAAGAACTTATCGAATTTATTTCATCACTAAAAGAAAATGAAAAAAATTCTCTTGCAAAAGCATCGGAGCTTATCCGAAAGAACATAAACAGATAAACCGCAGATTTTTCCGTCTGCGGTTTATTGCTTTTCCTGCAAGATTTTGTAGGAAAGCCGCCGTTATCAACGGGCGGATATAGAATCCGCCCCTACGCAGAATTGTCGGTTTTACGAAAAACTGCAAAAAATTTGCGCATTTCATTCAATTCCACCTTCCACTTTCAACTTTCCACATTGAAAAAACTCCACTCTCAACTCTCCACACTCCAAACTCCAAACTCCCCCGTTATACCCTCTATAACTTATTTAAATATTGCAATTTTTGTAAATTAATAAAAATTCGGTTGACTTCAGTGCGAAAAAGTCTTATAATAATATGTATATCTATTATGTTTGGAGTGATTAGGATGACTGAAAAGATTAAAGCCGCCGCAGCTATGGTCAAGTGCCTGGAGCAAGAAGGTGTCAAGGTCGTCTTCGGTTATCCCGGAGCCGCTATCTGCCCTTTCTATGATGAACTCTACAAAAGCGATATTCATCATGTTCTCGTAAGGCATGAAGCTAACGCAGGCCACGCTGCAAACGGCTATGCACGCATTACCAACAAGCCGGCTGTCTGCATTGCTACATCAGGCCCCGGCGCAACTAATCTTATTACCGCTATTGCTACCGCTTACGCTGACAGCATTCCGATAATCTGCATCACCGGTCAGGTTTCAACCGACCAGATCGGCTACGATGTTTTCCAGGAGGCTGACATCACAGGCTCCGCAATGCCGTTCGTGAAGCATAGCTACCTTGTCAAAAACCCGAACGACCTTCCGAGAATCTTCAAGGAGGCGTTCCATATCGCAGGAACCGGCAGACGAGGCCCTGTTCTTATCGACGTTCCCATTGACGTTCAGCAGGCGCTTATCAAGTATGAGCCTGTCGAGGACGTTTCAATGCGTACATACAAGCCCACCTTCAAGGGCAACACCATGCAGGTGAAGAAGATCGCAAAGGCACTCGAAAATGCTGAAAGGCCGCTTATCTGCGCAGGCGGCGGTGTATTTGCATCCGACGCAGTCGACGAGCTTATCGCTTTTGCCGAAAAGTCGTGTATTCCTGCTGTTTCGACAATGATGGGCATAAGCCTTTTCCCGACCGATCATCCGCTTTACATGGGTATGCTCGGTATGCACGGAGTAAAGACTGCAAACAGCGCAGTCAGCGAGTGCGACACACTTATACTCATCGGTGCAAGAGTTGGCGACAGAGCAGTCACATCTCCGAGCTTCCTTGCAGAAAACAAGAAGATAATACATATTGATATAGACCCTGCCGAAATTGGCAAAAACATTGCGGTGGATATTCCTCTTGTAGGCGACTGCAAGGCTATCCTTACCGAACTTACCGAATATATCGAAAAGAAAGACCGTCCCGAATGGCTTGCCGAACTCACAAAGGTCAAGAACTCCGTTCCGACCGAAAACGAAACTGAGGGTTACGTTAACCCGAAGATGTTTATCCGCAAGCTTTCAAAAGCACTCCCCGACAACTCCGTCTGCGTTGCTGACGTTGGACAGAATCAGATCTGGGCCTGCAACAACTTCAACATCAAAAAGGGCGGAAGATTCCTTACAAGCGGCGGTATGGGTACAATGGGTTACTCCGTTCCTGCAGCAGTCGGCGCTAAAATGGCTGCTCCTGAAAAGGAGGTCGTTGTTATCTGCGGCGACGGTTCGTTCCAGATGCAGATGATGGAACTTGCAACGATGGTTCAGGAAAACATCGCCGTAAAGATAATCATTATGCGAAACAACAGGCTTGGAATGGTTCGTGAGCTTCAAACCAAGGCTTACAAGGATCAGCAGATCGCTGTTCGTCTTACGGACGGAAATCCCGATTTCGCAATGCTTGCAAAGGCATACGGAATTGATTCGATGACCGTTTCAAATATGTCCGAAGCGGAAACTGCTGTCGAAAAGCTTGTAAAGTCGGATAAGCCGTTCCTGCTCGAAGTCAACGTATTCAAAAACGAAAGCACATTATAATATAGGGAGAGAAAAAATATGAAACATACCATTTCGGTTCTTGTTGAAAACCACGCCGGCGTTCTTTCAAGAGTTTCGGGACTTTTTTCGAGAAGAGGCTTTAACATCGACAGCCTTGCTGTGGGCGTTACCGACGATCCCGAGATCTCAAGAATCACAATTGTTGCCGATGGTGATGAACACACAGCACAACAGCTTGAAAAACAGCTCAACAAGCTCATTGACACACTTAAAGTAAAAAATCTCGGCGAGAATGAGTTCATTTCAAGAGAACTCCAGATGATAAAGATCAACGCAAACGCATCACAGAGAAGCGAGATACTCACTATCTGCGAGATCATGGGCGCAAAGGTCGTTGACCTTACTTCAAACACCGTTACTGTCGAGATCTGCGACACAACAGCGACATTGAAGCGTTTTGCAGAGCTTGTACGTCCCTACGGAATAAAGGAACTCGTCAGAACAGGCGTCATCGCTATCGAAAAGGGTTCTGACAGCCTTAAGACTAAGTAAGAATCTGATCTGCGTCAGATTATTCTGCACAGTTTAGGATATAAAAATTAATTATATATGGAGGAAACCAAAATGAATAAGATTTTCTATCAGCAGGACTGCGATCTCGGCAGACTCGACGGCAAGACCGTTGCAATCATCGGTTACGGCTCACAGGGTCATGCACACGCTCTTAACCTCAAGGACAGCGGCGTTAACGTTGTTGTAGGTCTTTACGAAGGCTCCAAGAGCGCAGCTAAGGCTGAAGCTCAGGGCCTCAAGGTAATGTCCGTTGCAGAAGCTACAAAGGCTGCAGATGTTATCATGATCCTCATTCCTGATGAAAAGCAGGCTGAAATGTACGAGAAGGAGATTGCTCCTAACCTCACAGCAGGCAAGACACTTGCATTCGCACACGGCTTCAACATCCACTTCGGCTGCATCGTTCCCCCGAAGGATGTTAACGTAATCATGATCGCTCCTAAGGGTCCGGGCCACACAGTAAGAAGCGAATATCAGGTTGGCAAGGGCGTTCCTTGTCTTATCGCAGTTGAGCAGGACGCAACAGGCGACGCTCAGGATATCGGACTTGCTTACGCACTCGGAATCGGCGGTGCAAGAGCAGGCGTTCTCGAAACAACATTCAGAACAGAAACAGAAACAGACCTCTTCGGTGAGCAGGCAGTTCTCTGCGGCGGTGTATGCGCACTTATGCAGGCTGGTTTTGAAACACTCTGCGAAGCCGGTTATGACCCAAGAAATGCTTACTTTGAGTGCATCCACGAGATGAAGCTCATCGTTGACCTTATCTACCAGTCCGGTTTCGAAGGCATGAGATACTCCATCTCCAACACAGCTGAATACGGCGACTATGTAACAGGTCCTA
>JBJEQL010000292.1:0-2170 GCA_051881735.1 Oscillospiraceae bacterium | reverse complement strand
GGCGCAAGCTCGTAGGTATCGGTATTGAAAAGATAATTCTGCAAGAATATCTCCTTTATCATCATCTTTGTATGGAAGATGTTTGACTGGTAGACGTTGACATCGACAGCATCATACTTTTCGAGCGTTTCCTTTGCGATATAGTCCTGAATGGACGTAATATTATGGTCGATGAAAAGCTTTTTGCCCTGTTCGTCACGGGTAAAGCCTCTGACCTTATAGTCTATGGTAATTATATCGGAGTCAAAGCTTCCGATAAGATAGTTGAGCGATTTGAGCGGAGTGATCTTTCCGCAGGTCGAAACGTCGATATCCACTCTGAACGTTGTTATAGCGTTATCGGGGTGGAATTCGGGATAGGTATGCACGGTAAGGTGGCTTTTATCCAGATGACCTGCGATGCTTTCCTTTTCGATAGTTGCAGACATGGTATTACCCAAATTGCATGATTCGTCAATTTCGGAGCTTACACGGTGTTCATCCGAGATAAGAAGCGTTGCCGAAGCGCCCTGCGGTTCATAATCCTGCTTTGAAATATTGAGCACGGTAGCTCCGATCATCTCTGTAACATCGCAGAGAATGCTTGTAAGTCGCTCGGAATTATACTGCTCATTGATATAATTAATATAATCCTTCTGCTCCCTCGGACTTTTTGCATAGCAAATATCATAGATATTGAAGCTTAAAGTTTTAGTAAGATTATTAAATCCATAAAGCTTGAGCTTATTCTCCAACCCTATCCTCACGTTCCTTTCAGAGTTTTTTCACATAAAGAAATAATACGACAAAACCAACGGAATGTCAATAGATTTTAGCAAATTTCTTTGAAAACTTTCTGCTAATATTTCAAATCTTCAAAATGCTCCCGATTGCTCGTGAATGCTCACATTTGCTCACGAGGCAATTTTCTTAAAGAAATAAAAAAACTCCGCTTTTGCAACTGAAAAAACGGAGTTATGTATTTTATACTAATTCCAAACCAACCTATAGACAAATACTCGGATATAATAATCCAATTCTGCGTCAGACTCCCGTGCAATTTTATTGCAATGACGGCAGGCAGCCTGCCTGCGGTCGTCTTCCTTGACTTGAATTATTCTATCTGTCGTCTTTGTCTATAGAACGGTTTGGAATTAGTATTACTGTATGCTTTCAAGCAGAGCGGTGAGTTCGGAGATCTTCGGCTTGTCAAGCTTGAGCTTTCTGCCGTCATTGAGAACGACAGACGTACCCTCGATACGCTCGACAAACGCAGTATTTACGCTTATGTTCTTATGGCTGAGGAAGAAACGGTCGCCCAATCCCTCTATAAACTCGCCGAAAGGCTGTGCGACCGGATAGCTTTTTCCGGTAGCGTGGACAATACAGCCGCGGAATTTTCCCTCGACATACACGATCTCGGACGAGAATATCGTAATTGAAGTTTCGCCCGAAACAAAGTTTACAAGCTTATTGGTCTTAAGCTGGAAAATGAAGTCGTCAAGTGCTTTATTCAGCACACTTGGATCGACCGGCTTCGGGATAAAGCGGAAGGCGTTGACTTCAAATGCGTCATAAACGATCTCGCTGTAGCCTGTGACATAGATTATCGGACAGCGGACGCCTTTTGCACGGAGCTTTTTTGCGACCTCGATCCCGTTGAGGATACCCATGCTGTAATCAAGAAAAATAAGGTCATATTTTATCTCTGAAATGAGCAGTTCAAGTCCGTTTGAAAATGTTCTTACAGACATATCTATTTGGTTGACACGAGAGTAATTTATCAATTCGAGTTCAAGCGTTTTGCGGAAAGCAGCGTCGTCATCGCATACTGCAATATTGATTTTTTCCATACAGACACCACCCTTTTTACATTAATCTTCCATTTTGTTTATATTTTAAGTATATCACGATACAAAATGCTATTAATGTATATTTTTTTAAAATTCTTTAAAACTCTCGAAAACGTTTTCGGTTCATTCTCTGTCTGTATCGTCGGTTTTGTCGATTTTTAATCCGATCTTGCTTATTGTGCGTTCATCGCCGTCAAGGACGGTGACGTTAAATATACCGCTTATGACGTTTGCTCCGATGGGCGGAATATATCCGAACAATTCGAGCGCCCAGCCGCCGACTGTATTGCTGTCGAACGAATCAACGTCTATGATATTTTCGGGAAGTCCCAGCTTTT
>JBJEQL010000291.1:0-2173 GCA_051881735.1 Oscillospiraceae bacterium | reverse complement strand
ATTGCGAATAAACCCAATGCCGCAATATACGAATAAAGATACAGACTGCCAAATCTATCAAATATGTTAATAATCAAAATCATAATGCCATTAAATAGCAACGCAAAAGACGTTAAATAATTAGCTGCCGAAATATGTTTTTTCTCTTTTTCGGTAAACGTCTTGATATTGTTATCTTGTTTCATAAAATCACCTCCGCAAATTTCGATTTATAGAGCAGATGCTCAGCCCACTTTATTCCATTATACCCCAATGCAGAAATACAGTCAAGAAGAAAATTCCGCCTGCGAAGCAGAACCCTTATACTAATTCCACTCTCCACTCTCCACACTTCAAACTAAAAAAATTCCACTTTCAACTTTTCACTTTCCACATTCGAAAAACTCCTCACTCCACTCTCCACACTCCAAACTCCAAAAGCCTTTTGTTGCAAATAAACAAAAACATAAGGCGAAATGTGTAGATTTATACAACCTTGAAAAAAACAGTTGCAAAACAGTCGCTTTTTTGATAAAATAAGAATGTATCTTTATGCGCTTTTTTAAACGTTTAAGGGAAAATGGAGGGGGGAAGATACCATGATAAAAAAGGATAAGATCGGCAGAGTTGTTATATATGACAGTCAGGATAGAATGATACTGGCAACAAAGTCGGTGTTTTTCCCGAAGGACTTCTTCCGGATCAAAAACCGTGACCTTGTAATGATAAAGGGAAACGGACTTCCGCTTGTTCCTAAGGATGAATACATATCCGCCGTTTTTGAGTATATAAACGGCGTAAGAATGAAATATAAAACTTCGGTCGACCTTTCCACCGAGTATCAGATGAATTTCCATGTCGGCGACGGTATCGCACTTGAAGAACGCCGTGCGTCATTTAAGATAAATACCGAATTTGACATCACTTCTCCTTTTTATATCCGCAATGAGGAGATAATCAATTTTGATAAACCGATAAATATCCATGTCTGCAATATAAATCTTGGCGGTGTTTACATGAAGACCGAGTTTGACTTTGAACCCGGCGATCAGCTTATGCTTGAATTTTTCGGCGGAGAAATGGAGCTTCTGACGGAAATTCTCCGTGCGCAGAACGTGTTTGGCACGGACGTTGTGGATGGTTACGGCTGCCATTTCCTTAACATCACTCAGTCGCAGGAGGAACGTCTTGCAAGGTACATTTTTGAGTGCCAGATAGCGGAAAGAGAAAAGCTTAAACAGCAGCAGAATAAGGATTTTTGATCTATGGCAAAAATAATAGTTGTAACAAATCAGAAGGGCGGCGTCGGAAAAACAACGACCTGCGCCGCATTTACAGGGATTTTCAGAAGCAGAGGAAAAAAAGTCCTTGCAATAGACATGGACCCTCAGGGGAATCTTTCATTTTCTCTTGGCACTGAGGACAGAGGATACACTATCCACGATGTAATGACCGGTGCCTGCAATATCCGTGACGCAATTAAGACCACGCATATCTGCGATGTTATAACCTCGAATATACTGCTTTCGGGAAGCGAGCTTGAACTGCCCGTGGAACAGCGTGAGTTTATCCTCAGGGAGATACTTAAAACAGTTCGTGACGAGTATGACTATATTATTATAGATACTCCGCCTGCGCTTTCCGTGCTTACGATAAATGCTTATACAGCGGCTGATGACCTTATTATACCGATGACTCCCGAGATACTTTCTCTTCAGGGAATTGCTCAGCTGCGTGAAACTATCCTTGCAGTAAAAAAATATTACAACAAAAAGCTTAATATAAGGGGAATACTCCTTACAAAATATGTCAGAAACCAGCAGCTTGCAAACGAGGTCGCCGAAATGGTAGAGATCGTTGCAGAGCAGCTTGGAACAGTAGTCCTTGATACGAAAATTTCCGTTTCCGTCGCGGTAGCCGAGGCGCCTGCGCATCAGGAGGTCATAACGACCTATTCTCCGAATTGCCGCGCCGCAAGGGATTATGTCAAGGCTTGTGAGGGACTTTATCCCGAGATAATTATTGATAAGAAAAGATAAGATAAGGAGGAATAGCTATGGCAGGCAGCTCTGCGGCAAGGATCTCACATAAAACCGACGCAGTTATGAAGCTTATCACGGGGAATAGTACAGCGACAAACCCGATAATTGATAACGAGTTCAAGCAGTCTGTCATCGAAATGCATACAAACAGC
>JBJEQL010000290.1:0-2175 GCA_051881735.1 Oscillospiraceae bacterium | reverse complement strand
ACGAGATCGTTGAAGTTGTTGACGCAATCGACGAAGATCTTTCTGCAGTAGAGGATGACCTCTACGACGATGAAGACGACTATGATTACGACGACGAATACGACGATGACGATGATTACGACTTTGATGACGATGAAGAGCTTTATGAAGTATGCTGCCCAACATGCGGAGATACCATTCAGCTCGGAGAAGCTATGCTTGAAGAGGGCGAAATGACCTGCCCTAACTGCGGAGAGCATCTCGAATTCGATTTTGACGAAGACGACTGCGAATAATCGCAGTATAACAAAAATATACAATAGTATATCAGCAATTCTGTTTCAGGGCGAGGTGTAATTCCTCACCGGCGGTAAAGTCCGCGAGCCGATGTTCCGATAAGGGATAAAGGTTGATTCGGTGAAATTCCGAAACCGACGGTATAGTCCGGATGAAAGAAACAGCGCTATCCTTGCGCCTTTTAAGCCCGTGAATAATAATATTCACGGGCTTTTTCTGTCACAGATTGCTCTTATAAAACCAAATCTTATTTTTATGGAGGAATCTACATGGAAAACTCAGCAAAAACAGCTGCCCTTGCAAGCAGCAACCCCAAAAAACTCATTCAGATCGCAATGCTCTCGGCAGTCGCACTTGTCATCTACTACCTTGACTTCCCTGTTCCGCTCATGCCACCGTTTATTAAACTGGACCTTTCAAATGTTGTGTGCCTTTTTGCAGGCTTTACAACAGGCCCTATCGGCGGAGTCCTCGTTTGCCTTATCAAAAATGTTATACACGTTGCAATAAAAGGCTTCGGAACAACAATGGGTATAGGAGATATCTTTGATTTTGTCACAAGTGCAGCGCTTACTCTGACAGCAAGCCTTATCTATAAGAAAAACCATACAAAAAAAGGCGCAGTTATCGGCTGTATTATCGGTACATTAGTATTCGCAGGAATAAGTCTGCCGCTGAATTATTTTATTGTATATCCAATATATGCAAAAGCATTTGGCGGAATGGAATCGATCATGGCAGCATATCAGAAGATACTTCCATCGGTGGGAAATATTTTTAGCGCACTCTGCATATTCAATCTGCCGTTCACAATAGTAAAGGGCATATTGTGTGCAGCAGTAACGATAGTGATTTATAAACCGCTTATAACAGCACTTCGTAAAGCACACATTGTAGATTAGTATACGATTCAATTTGGAATGTGGAAAGTGAAAAGTGGAATTATTTGAAAATTCCACTTTCAACTTTCCACTTTTCACTTTATCTTACAATATATTCACGGCATCCACTATCTTCCCATTTTTGATATACACTCTCGGTACTCTCGGTGAAACTGCACATACTATTTCATACCCGATACTGCCGCATAATTCTGCGATATCATCGGCGGTGATCTCCTCTTTCCCGAAAACTGTCACTTCCGTTCCGATTTTTGCTTCGGGTATATCGGTAACATCGACTATGATCTGATCCATACACACTCTTCCGAGCACTTTCGCTCTTTTGCCGCATATCATGACTTCTCCCCTATTGGAAAGCAATCTCGGATAGCCGTCTGCATAGCCTATCGGCAAGGTCGCTGCTCGCATATCTCGCTCGGCTGTAAAGGTTCTGCCATAGCTTACGCTGTCGCCTTTATGCAGTTCTTTTATATATCCGATAACGGTCTTAACTTCCATTACAGGTTTTATCCCCTCGGGCATTTTCAACGATGTATCGGGGTTTAAGCCATATAGCAGGATTCCCAATCGTGCAAGTGTACTTCTGCTGTCATAATGAAGTTCTGCACCTGCGCTGTTCAGGCAATGCATCTCTTTAAATCCGCCATAAACATACCCTTTTTAGCCCTAAAATGCATCAAGTTCAACAGATTTTCACAGAAAATCACATTAATAAGTACGAAAGAAGCCCGCATGTAATCAAAAAAATGCAATTTATATAGGGCAAATCGCACTATTTTAAAATTACAGTCACAGTTTCAAATTTGTAATACGTTGATAAACAACAAGATAATATATATCTGTGACAGTGACAGATGTTTTCAAACTTTTTATTTTAGAAACGATTAAAGCTATATAAGTAAAATTCTCCCGTGCGTTAAAGAATTGCTTAAAAATAGTACAGGCTTTTATTGCGCACATCCGGCCCCCGTTCAATATCTCGCCCGTGCGCACGTGT
>JBJEQL010000289.1:0-8491 GCA_051881735.1 Oscillospiraceae bacterium | reverse complement strand
GTACAGATCTGCCACAGCTGCGCTTCGCCTTGTATCATACATATAAGTATGTAAAGTATACCAAGCGCTGAAAAGCCGTCACCTATCATCATGAGCAAACGTCTGTCATGTCTGTCGGCAAGTACGCCTGCAGGAACGCTCAACAACAGCGTTGGCAGAAATCCTAACAGCGTAACAAGAGCCATACTTGCTGCACTTCCGGTCTTGTTGAAAACATACACGCCCAAGCCAAAGCTTGTAAGTCCGCCGCCTATGGATGAGATGAGTTCTCCCATCCATAACAGCATAAATTTTGAAAAATTGCTTTTGTTCTTTGCCATAATACCCTCTCCTTTAGACCGTCAGTCTGTCGGTACCAATTTAAAATATAAAGGAACAAAAAGTTCCTTTACTTTCATTTCACTTTGAAAAAATCGGAAGAATAGTTTGCCGCATACTTCCTCTGTCCATACCCAAAAGACGTTCCACATTATAGATAAACCCATCAATTTTTTTCATGCACTCCGTTTCGCTGAGGTTTGCAAGTTCATCAAATGCAGTATTGGAATAAAGCAGGATCATCTCGGTGGTTTCCGAAGGAAAATCGGTCTGACATATCCCCTGCTCAATGCCTTCCTCAACAAGACCCGTGATAAGAGGATTGACCGCTGCAAGCAATCTCTCCTGCATTTTCTGGTGCATAAGCGCATTCTGCGTTTTATGTACCTGCTTCATGATTTCCTGCCCCAAGTCGTTATCTACGTTCAGCGAAAGCATTGTCATTGTCAATCGCTGCATAACGGGCAGTTCCTTTTGTGCTGCGATCTCCGCCGCTTTTTGGATAAGTCTTCCCGTCATTCGTTCGATCATTGCGTCAAGAATATCTTCTTTTGACTTAAAATGATAATAGAGCGTACCTCTTGCAATACTGACTTCATCTAAAATATCATTTGTACTCGTTCCGTCAAAGCCTTTTTCACTGAACAGCTTTTCCGCAGCATCAAGTATCTCGTTTCTGCGTTCCTCTGCTTCCTTGACAACTCTCATTCTATGGTTTCCCTTTCAATTTCATCAATTCTGCAATGACAGCAAATCAACCAACCGACTGTCTGTCGATTATTATATCATCACAATTTCTATTTGTCAAGAGGTTTTAAAAAATATTCCCAAAAAATGAAACAATCTCTTGTCAGAGCCGATGAGAATTGACGTATTTGCAGATATTACATGATCATACCAAGTGCAACTGCTTTTACTTCAGCGCAAAGATAATGACGATGACTTACTTCTGTATTCTCGCGGGCTCATTCCGTAAGACTCACGGAAAAGTTTGCCAAAATAGCTTATATGCCCGAATCCACAGGCAAGACATACTTCCGTTATCTGCATATCCGTAGTCGTCAGCAGTTCCATTGACTTTTTCAAACGAAATTTATTAAGGAACTCCACAGGCTTTTTACCTATCATTGATCGAAAGCAGCGGAAACACTCGCTCTTGCTGATACTTGCTGCACCTGCAATATCATCCACCGTTATTTCGTTCTGATAGTTTTCGTAGATATAGGAGAGCATTTTCTTCATACGCTTTTCATTCGTGATCGTCCTGCAGTCTATGGGCGCAGAGGGTGCTTCACCGATGTTTTCGGCAAGGCTGCACCACAATTCCCCGATAAGGTCACGGCAGCGCAGTTCATACCCGAAGCGCTGCTCTTCGGAAAGTTCACATACCTTTTTCACAGCTTCGATAATTTCGTTCTGCCATCCATTTTCGGGTGAAAGCTTCATGCAGCGCAGGGCCTTATCGCTTATTATGGGCAAAACGTACCTATGATAAATAAGGTCACCGCCGCAGTCACCGATAAAATCTGGCAGGAAGCATATTGTTGCCAGCACAGGATATTCTTCCCCTTCAGAAACTGCCGCCTGCTTATGCAGAGCATTTTTATTTATAAAAAAACCTTCCCCTGCTGTCAACTTATATACGGCGTTGTTAATGAAAATCTCCACCTCGCCCGACAGCACCACCGACAGCTCCAGTTCAGGATGCCAATGCCAGCCGATGAGATGCTCGGGACACCATCTGAAATGGTTGACATAAGCCTGCATAGGGTAATCCGGCGTTCCATGCATTGTCGCTTCACGAAGTTCTTTTGCTTCTGCGGCAGGCTGCTGCATTATTTCCATGGCAACTCTCCTTTCGGCATTATTGTTATAATTTTAGCCAGTATATTGATAGAATTATATATGCAACGCTGTTATTATTATAATCAGCAAAGGCAGAAATGTCAAGAACGAATACAAAGTCATTAACAGAGAGGAGTTTTATTATGAGATTCATTCAAAATGACAGACAGCTTATCGCAAAAAACGGATGCGAAACATTACTTATCGAACCTTGGGGCAAAAATTCGCTGCGTATCCGTGCAACACAGAATCCGCAATTCACAGGTGAGCTTCACGCACTCAGCGATAACGCAGGCGGCACTTCGGTAATTAATATTGCCGATGATAAAGCCGAGATAAGCAACGGTGATATCCGTGCGGAAGTAAATTTTGCAGGCGTACTCAGCTTATACCGCAAGGATAAGCTCATACTCCGTGAATACTACCGCAGCTACGGCGGAACGATAAGCAAGGAGAGCCGCTGCCTTAAAATTGTCGGCAGAGAGATGAAAGGTCTTGCAGGAAACGACTGGAAACTGACTGTCCGTTTTGAGAGCAATGACGGTGAAAGACTGTTCGGAATGGGACAGTATCAGCAGCCTTATCTTGACCTTAAAGGCTGCACTCTTGAGCTTGCACAGAGGAATTCACAGGTCACTATCCCGTTCGTTGTTTCCTCAATGGGATACGGATTTTTCTGGAACAATCCTTCTGTCGGACAGGTCACTTTCGGCAAGAATCTGACCGAATGGATTTCCCGTGACTGCGAGGAAATGGACTACTGGATAACAGTCGGTGATACTCCTGCTTCTATCATTGAGAATTTCACCGAACAGACAGGCAGAACTCCTGTGATATCGGAAGAACTTCTCGGACTCTGGCAGTGCAAGCTTCGCTACCGCACTCAGGACGAGGTGCTGGAAGTTGCTCGTAAGTATCATGAGCTCGGAATTCAGCTCAGCGCTATCGTTATCGACTTTTTCCATTGGCCATATCAGGGTTCATGGTGCTTTGACGAAAAATACTGGCCCGATGTAAAAGCAATGACGGACGAACTTCACTCTATGGGAATAAAGGTAATGGTTTCCGTATGGCCGAGCGTTGATAAGAAGTGTGAAAACTTCTACGAGCTAAATGACAAAGGTCTGCTCGAACGCACCGAACGTGGTGCAGCGCAGACTTACGACTATCAGGGTGACTGCCTTACCATTGATATGTTCAATCCCGAAGCAAGAGAGTATCTTTGGGAAAAATGCAAGAAGAACTACGCAGACCTCGGCATTGACTTTTTCTGGCTCGATAATGCAGAACCCGATTATGCGGTATATGATTTCGAGAACTTCCGTTTTTACAGCGGCCCTGCTTTGAAGGTAGGAAACGAATTCCCAAAGAATTACGCAAAGGCTTTCTACGATGGGATGTCCGCACAAGGAAAGAACGGCTTTGTCAGCCTTATCAGAAGCGCATGGGCAGGATCGCAGAAATACGGCACACTTGTATGGTCTGGTGACGTTCCGAGCACTTTTGAAGCGTTCCGTGACCAGCTTTCAGCAGGACTTAACATGGGTATTGCAGGAATTCCGCTTTGGACAACGGATATCGGCGGATTTATGACAGATGATGTTGAAGACCCCGAGTTCCGTGAGCTTCTGCTGCGTTGGTATGAATTTGCAGTATTCACACCGTTCCTGCGTATGCACGGCGACAGAGGTCCTTACAATATTCCGCCGCTTGACGACCGTGATTTCGGCGGAGGATACCTTAAAACAGGTCATCCGAACGAGCTTTGGAGCTACGGTGATGAAGCATTCAAGATCATGCGTGACCAGCTTGGCGTTCGTGAAAAGCTTATTCCGTATATTCATTCTCTTATTGAGGAATCAAGCAGAACAGGCGCACCGCTCATTCGTACGATGTTCTATGAATTTCCCGATGATGAAACAGCTTGGGAGCTTTCCGACCAGTATATGTTCGGCAGCCGCTACCTTGTTGCGCCCGTTATGGAATACGGTCAGCGCAGCCGCAAGGTATATCTCCCCGAGGGCAAATGGCAGGCTCTTTCGGGCGGAGATATCATTAACGGCGGAACATGGGTAACAGCAGAAGCTCCGCTTGAATATACTCCTGTTTTCGTAAAGTGTGAATAATACTAATAACATAATATAAATGAAACGCCGCTCATATCGTCAGCTCAGGCTGCGAATAGCGGCGTTTTACTATTTTAATGGTTGTCCAGTTCAATATGTGCTTCATATTTCCGAATAATACCGACTATAAGGCTTTAAAGGGTTGACTTTTCCAAAGAAATATGGTATAATTCCCCAAAGCCGTGAAAAACAGCTTGAAAACAACAGAATTTGGAGGGATAACTTATGTACGAATACAAAGTAGAAACATATAAAGTCAAAGAATCCGCAGACGAAATGAACAAGCTTGCGAGTGAAGGATGGAGAGTAATTGCGGTCACCCCTAACGAGGCAATGGGATTCGGGCTTGTGGTAACATACGAGCGAGAAAAAGATTGATTTAACTATTTTTTATTATTACGCCGTATGTTTTCTTTTACTTTACAAAAACATCTTAATACATTTGAATGAACACATTTTATTACCCAAAGGAGAAACATAGTGGTTAAGATTACAAACTTTAAAGATGAGTATTTGACAGAATTACAGGAAATTGATTTTATGATGTGGCTTTCCATACAATGGAACAGTACATTCATCCGTGAAAATGCTTTTGCGGCTGTTGACGAGAATGACAAACTACTCGGAGTATGTGCATTAAGCTGTGACGGAACGTGGTATTACATAGACGAAGGCCGCAATGATATACCTCTTTATCGTATGCAGATGGAACTTTGCACAGCTGATGATATTGAAAATGAAGATGCAGTTAAAAAAGAGCTTATCAATGCTGTAAAACAGCGTTTGCTTGAAATCAAGGAGAAATATCCCGATAAGAAGCTTTGCATTCGCTGTTGGTGTACAGAAAAGGACTATGATCATCAACAGCAGCTTCTTGAACTTGGATTTAAGGGAAATAATCTTATATGGATAATGGGCTTTGACCTTGAGAATACAGCTATTCCCGAAGCAGAGATGCCTGAAAACATATCTATTGATATGCTTGATCATACCGATGATAATCTGAAGGCATACTTTGAGGCTAATTATCTTGGATTTGATAATGTGCAGGATGCAGAGGGAGAACTTCGTTTCAGATTAGGCGATGAAAACACAAAGATCTTTACTGCAAAGGATAATGAAAAAATAGTTTCATCGGTTACTGTATGGCGTATCAGCGATGAAAGAGCAGCTACGGAAAATATCTTTACGATCCCCGATCACCGCCGCCAAAAAATAGGTTTAGCGACTGTTGCAAAGTCTTTGTCATACTTAAAGGAGAATGGCTACAAACTGGCATCTCTTACCTGCTTAGGTGACAATATGAATGCAATTGCTCTTTACACTCGTATCGGATACAAGGTCATAGGACACTTGCTGGAAATGCATTGGGAAGTTTAAGAAGCTTACATTATTATCACAGCACTCATATCGTGTGCTGTGATTTTTTGTTGTTTTTTCAAAGGAATATGGTATAATGTTGGTTGTATCTTTTATGGAGGTATAATACTAATTCCAAATCAACCTATAGACAGATACGGCAGCTATAATTTCGTCACCCTGCGGCAAGCCCGCCTGTCAAGGGAGTCTAACGCAGAATTGGATTATTATATCCGAGTATTTAGTCTTACGGTTGGTTTGGAATTAGTATTAATTATAACCACTCCATACTTGTTGATGAGATAATTATATCAAAAACGGCCAAAATTTCAATATAAAAAAGCAAAGCCGCCTATTTGTGTAAAAGGCGGCTTTGCACTGTTTAATACTAAACACCATAAAATACAGAAAAAAATCTGCGCCGAAATCCAATATAAAACTGTTTTCAACAGTTACAAGATTGCGGCTTGATTTTTTTCAAATTAAAACTCTGTGCTGTGTTTCAAGGACATACGGTACAGTTTTCATTTCTTAATCCCACGAAAAAATCTTTATACAAAATAAAGCGTTTGTTAAGTCAAGTGTAAGCCTTCGTAAACTTCATTGACTTTGATATTTCGCCGTGATAATATAAAACTGTAAAAGCAAATAATTAAACGCCATCACCTATCTTTTTGGATTTTTCATAATTTCTCCTCAAACCGAAAGCCTTCTGCGGATATGCGCAGGAGGTTTTCTGCAAAGATGATCTTTTTTTATCGCACCGGCAGTCTTTACCGATAAAATACATATAAAAAACTTAAGGACGGTCTGATATGAAGAAAAAAATTAACATAATCATATCCGCTTTGTTGTCGGCAGGGATTTTATCTTCCTGCACTATGAATGATAATCCTGCTTCGGAAAACAGCTATGACGGCGGCGCTTTTTCAAAGGAAACTATACGGATATTGTCAGGCTCGGAAAACAAAGAGCTTTCGGACATACTTGCGGAATGCTCAAAGAAAACAGGGGTCGGAATTGAAATGACCTATAAAGGCTCAGTCGATATAATGAACGAGCTGAAAAGCGGTGCTGAAGATTATGACGCAGTATGGCCTGCTTCAAGTATATGGCTTTCTTTAGGCGATGAAAAGCATATAATCAAACACGACCAGTCTATCTCATCATCGCCTGTCGTATTCGGAATAAAAAAATCGGTTGCTGAATCGCTTGGCTTCACAAGCGGAAATGTTTCGGTAAATGATATTCTTAAAGCGATAAACTCGGACAAGCTAAGCTTCTGCATGACAAGCGCAACGCAGTCAAATTCGGGAGCGTCTGCATATATCGGATTTCTTTATGCGCTCACAGGAAAAACATCTGCTCTTACGGCTGACGACCTTGATTCACCGGAACTGAAAAAGAACATTTCCTCTCTGTTTTCCGGGATTGACAGAAGCTCGGGCAGCTCCGACTGGCTTAAAGATATGTTCTTATCGGGCAATTACGATGCAATGGTGAATTACGAGTCGCTTATCATTGCCGCAAACAATGAGCTTGTTTCGCAGGGACGTGAGCCGCTTTACGCCGTTTATCCTTATGACGGACTGACCGTTGCCGACTCTCCCCTTGCTTATGCCGACCACGGTGATAAAAACAAGGAAGAAGCTTTCCTTGCAGTACAGGAATATCTTCTTTCCGACAAGGCGCAGGATAAAATTCGTCAGACAGGAAGAAGAACAAGCTTTACCGAAGATTATTCGCAGTATAGTGATATTTTCAAAGCGGAATGGGGTATCGACACCGAAAAGATACTCTCGCCCATCACGATGCCCTCGGAAGAAACACTTATGAAAGCGCTCAATCTGTATCAGACGGCATTCCGCAAGCCCTCACTCAACATTTACTGCCTTGACTATTCGGGAAGCATGAAGGGTGAAGGAAATCTCCAGCTTGTAGAGGCGATGTCGCAGATACTTATTCAGGAAAATGCCGAGAAAAACTTTCTGCAGGCTGCGGAAAACGAAGTCAATATCGTTGTTGTTTTTGACGGAGATGTACGTTCGGTATATGACGCCGAAGGTGCGAACAGCGCAGTGCTTGAAGACCTTTACAACAGCATTGCAGCCGAAGAACCGCACGGCGGAACGGATATGTATTCTGCTGCCGAGCAGGGAATTGAATATGCCGTTCAGAATTACAACATTTACGACTACTGCCCTGCTGTGATAATCATGTCGGATGGTGCTTCAAAAGATGATAATCGTGAGGAGTTCATAGACAGCTATATCTCATTAGGCTATGACATTCCTGTTTTCTCGATTATGTTCGGTTATGCTCAGGATGAACAGCTTAACGAACTTGCAGAGCTTACAAATGCAAGAGTTTTTGACGGAAGAACCGACCTCACAGGTGCGTTCCGAAGTGTGAAAGGATATAATTAAAGTGAAAAATGATTTTCGGCAGAACATCACGGCGATAATATCCGCAATTGCGGCAGGCGGCGTGTTTATTATGCTTCTGTTCCTGCTTGAATGGCCTATACTTATCGACACGCTCATAGCCGCAGGCGCATACGCCGGATTGTTTCTCATTACAAAGCCGAAGCGCAGGATTGGAAATACGGATATCGAATTCATAGAGAACGGCAGCGAACTTGAACACAAGCTGCTTGAAGCCCGTGAGGATTATGACAGCATAAAAGGCTCTATCAAAAAGATCCGTGACCTGCAGGTAAAAAACGAAGCGGAAAAGCTTGCGGAAACTTCGGCGGCGATAATAGAATATCTCGAAAACAACCCTTTAAAAATACGTCAGGCAAGGCAGTTTATCGACTATTATCAGGACTCGGCTTCAAAGCT
>JBJEQL010000288.1:0-2186 GCA_051881735.1 Oscillospiraceae bacterium | reverse complement strand
CATCCGCATCAATAAGCGAAGCCGATTTGACAGTCATGTTGACTGCTTGAAATCCTATACCATGTTTTCCGAGCATTTCAACAGCATCATGTGAAAGTATCAATGTACATTCTGTCTGATCTTTTTGTACGTCGATAAATCCATCGCCGTTTCTGGTGTATTCGCATTCTATTTCTTCAACCAGATTTCTCCACTCTGCATTATCTCCTACGAGAGCGATCGGTATAAAGTTTGCGTAGTTATAAAGTCCGCCGGTTTCTATATCAAGGGTGATCTTTATATCTCCCTCATAGCTCTCCAGCACGCTCTTTGGAATAGTTTTGCTCAAGGCATAATCGCCTTGATATTCGTCATTAAGCTCAACAGTATAGAGCGTTTTTGTATCGATGACCTGTTCATATTCGTTTACGGCTTCTTCATCAGCTTTTCTTATAGAAGCTGATTTAATGATCAGGTTATAGATCTGAAAAACGATGCCGTCATCTCCCAGCGTTTCAATCGTTTCACGGCTGACCGTAAACTTACAGCTATCCTGTCCTTTGCCGACAATGAGCCACGTACCATCATCTCCACGCTCATGCAGCGATGAAACCGTCAGCTTTTCCCATCTGTCATTGGCATTGACAGGTGCAAGTGAATGATAATTACCACCGCTGCCCTCATCAATTGTTTCAACCTCAAGTTCAACAGTTACATCTCCGTCAAATGCATCTAAATATTTCTTTGGAATCAGAGAACTGTATTCAAAGTCCCCGGGATATTCGCTGTCAAGCTCAATAAACAGCTCGTCATCATTTGCATTATATGCAATGTCTGCCGACGGCTCGGTATCATCGGCCTGTACAGCTTCTATTTTTTCATTCTCGGTAACAGAAGTATCGGGAATATTTTCCTTTCTGCCGTTAAATGAAAGAATAAATACTGCAGCAGCAACAGCGCAGACCGATACGATCAACGGCACAGCTTTGTGCGGATTTTTTTGCTTTTTGAGCAAAGCATATTTGCATTCTGCCGCATTCCGATAGCGCTTGTCGGGAGCAAATTCGGTACAGCGCTTTATTATAGGTGCAAGCTCATGAGGAAGCTCGGACAAGTCGGAACTTTCCGAACCGGTCACAAGCTCGCAAAGCAAAACGCCCAATGCATAAACATCGGAACGCTCGTCAGTTTGTCCGTAGCCGAACTGTTCGGGCGGAGCGTTCAAAGGAGTCCCCATTACCTGCGTATCCCTTGAAGCGGCAGGATCATATTCACGTGAGATGCCAAGGTCGATAATGAATATTTCTCCATCGTCAGTGATAATTATATTATCCGACTTTATGTCCCTGTGAATGATCGGCGGATCGGAACAATGAAGCTTTGAAATTATTTCACAAATCTCAATACCGATTTTTATTGTTTCTTTCTGAGAAAATGCTCTGTCCGATACTATACGTTCATGCAAGGATTTTCCCTCAATATATTGCCTGAAAAGATATGCTTTGCCATCCTTTTCAAAGCAGCTGTATACCTCGGGTATGCCCTTTCCGGAAAGCTTTGACATCAGGCGAGCCTCATTCTCGATCATATCGGTTTTGCCCGATTTCATCAGAACTTTTCTTCCGCAGATCCTGTCGTAAAGCAAAAACAGTTCTGAATTGCCGCTTGTTTTTATTTTTGAGAGAAGCTCATATTCTCCGACGGCGATGTCTGTTATATTAAAAATCTCCATTTAAGAACGACTCCTGATCCGAATTTTTAAGTGTTTAATCCAATTTTAGTTTATCATTTTTAATGTTGATTGTCAAGTTATGAGTTTTTTCGTAAATACCACATTGATATTTTATCTGATTGCGCAAAAGTTCAAAAATATGATATAATAAATGAAAAATAAGAACTGAAAAACAACATCTGAAAGGTGAAGAAGTAAATGCGAAAAACAGAGAAAGTTACGAACAATCAGAGAGATGGCAGAACTTTCTATATTGGCAGCACCCGGTATGATGTTGAAACTGAAAACGATGAAAAATATGCTGTAAGAATGGCCTGTGAGATCACCGAAAGAACCATGACTGCTAACGTTCATATCCTCCGCACACCCGATACAGATGTCAATATGTATTGGCCATCTGTATGTGTTTCCGATGAGGATATTATTTAGCTGCATCATTCCGATTTTGTTCCCACAAAATCAATGCTTGCTAAAA
>JBJEQL010000287.1:0-2190 GCA_051881735.1 Oscillospiraceae bacterium | reverse complement strand
ATAACAATTTTCAAGTGCAAATATCTCACTTTTTACACAAATGTCTTACAAGTAAGACATTTGTGTTACTTGTAAGTTGCATTGCGATATAACACTCAAATGTAGAATTTTATTACTGATTTTTATTCACCATTAACAAAAATCTAATGCCGTTTTTTATGTTTAACAGGAAGCCCCCAATTTTTCAATGACTTCATTTACTGAAAAAGCGCCTATTTACGGCATTTCGCCCTCAAGTGAAAAATTCCGACCCTTTAAATTCAAATAGAAATATAGATAACTCAAAAAAACAAAAAACCATAATTTTTGATTTTAGCACAATAAACAACACCCAAACGCTGTATTTGTAAATATCGTACAATATATGCATAATATCCTTTTCCGGAAGATACTGACTCTTAACTGAGAGAACCACATAATTAATATAGTTTCTGTCTTCAACAAAAGGGAAATTTCATAAAAATGGCCTAATGAAACATTTGATATTGCATATGTTCCACCGGAACATATCTGTGCTATTTATCACTTCTTTTCGATAAAAAATGCCTTTAAAATGTTGATTTACAAATGAGTATATGGTATAATTAAATATGTATAACATAAATTCAAGGAAGGAATACCCGTGAGCAAGAAAACGCCCGAACAAATCAGCTACAATATGCGTCAAGTCAAATGCAAAGGCTCAAAGATCGAAGTAATGCTTATGAAAGAGCTTTGGTCAAGAGGGCTGCGTTACAGAAAGAATGTAACCTCAATATACGGCAAGCCCGATATTGTCTTTATCGGCAAAAAAGTGGCTGTGTTCTGTGACAGCGAATTCTGGCACGGTTATAATTGGGAAGAACGCAAAAAGGACTTCAAATCTCATCAGGAATTTTGGATACCGAAAATAGAGCGTAATATGGAACGTGACCGTGAGGTCACCGAAAAGCTTGAAGCGGAGGGGTGGACGGTGCTTCGATTCTGGGGAAAAGACATAAAAAAGAACTTGACCGAATGTGCCGATACTATTGAAGCTGCGGTGAGGAACCGTGAGTAAAACCGTTGTAAGCTTGTTCTCGGGAATAGGCGGTATCGATCTCGGCTTTATACAAGCCGGCTTTGAAGTTATATGGGCAAACGAATTAGACAAGTATGCCTGTGTAACCTACCGTCACAATTTCGGCAGAAATACTCTTGTTGAAGGCGACATCAGAAGCGTGAATGCGGCAGATATTCCGAAAGCAGATGTAATAGTTGCAGGCTTTCCTTGTCAGTCCTTTTCGTTAATGGGCTATCAGCACGGATTTAAAGATCCGAGAGGAAACCTGTTCTTTGAGATAGCCCGCATTGCCGATACGATGAAGCCTAAAATCATTCTGCTTGAAAATGTCCGCAATCTTATATATCACGACAACGGGAAAACATTTATCACTATTCATAATACCCTTGCAGGAATGGACTACGGGATAAAATATGCCGTTCTGAATGCAAGTACACACGGTAACATTCCGCAAGACAGAAAACGCACCTTCGTGGCAGCGTTTAAAGACTACGATATGATGAATGTGTTCTCGTTTCCCGATGAAATAAAGCTTTCCTGCGGTATAGATGATATAATCGACCGCTCGGTAAAGCACAGCGACATTTATTACTACGGAAACGATAATAAGTATTATGATACACTTAACCGAAAAATCCCCGATAAAACGGGGATTTACAGAATAGATGACAGCGGAGTTGCAAACAGAAAATATGTTATTTCCCCTACACTTAAAGCAAATATGGGTACATATCCCGACAGAGTACCTATCATTCGTGACGATTTTGGAATAAGAAAGCTTACACCCTATGAATGCTTGGCTCTGCAGGGCTTCCCGAAGGAGTTCGTTTTCAAAGGGATACCGCTTGAAGCTGCATATAAGCAATCGGGAAATACGGTCTGTGTCCCCGTTGTAAAGAGAATAGCCGAAAGGCTGTATAAGGTTTTGGATTAAAAGGAGTTATTGTCTATGAGCAAGATATATAAAACAATTGACTTATGTGCGGGAATTGGTGGCATACGGCGAGGATATGAGCTTGCAGGCTGCTTCAGAAATGTTCTTTCCGCCGAGATAGACAAGAACGCCTGCCTTACATACAAGCACATATACGGCGAAGATGCTATGAACGATATTACAACCGAGGAATTCAAAAAGAAGGTTGATGATA
>JBJEQL010000286.1:0-2198 GCA_051881735.1 Oscillospiraceae bacterium | reverse complement strand
TGTGAGGTTTTCGCTCCCTCACTTATATTAATACATTAAAATTTTGGTTGCTGAAAGAATGAGATAACAGATATAAAACAAAAAGCGTAACAAGCATAAATCCTTGTAAATACTGTGTTTTTATGATATAATGATTAAAATACTATCCTTTGCTAACACAAATCTTTGCAAAAACTTTTAAAAAAATATTTTTTCGTCCTGTCAGACTAAAGGGAGTTTTATGGGACACTTCTTTTGATAAAATCAGTATGGAGGTAAAGCGCATTATGGATAAAATCAGTTTTTTCAGCGCCGATTACCGTGACGGCAGAGTGCATTTAGGCGGTAAAAGCTATCCTGCCGGGACATTCGCAACACATCTGCTGAATCAATTTTATACGAACGATACAGCCGCAAGAATAAGTGTATACAAACAACACGGCTGGAATGTAGCGGAGCAGTTGTCTGTCGGGTATCTTAAAGAAGCGGATTTTCTTGCCGCAGGAACGGAAATCGGATACATTCTTGATACCTTGCCTGACCTCAAGCCGTTTCATGCACTTGACATACCGGGTGAACGCAACAGGATATCTGAGCTTTTCTCCAAGGAAAACGCAAAACAGATTATTGATTTCTTTAACCGCAGAGCCGCAGTTGAAAGCAAAGAACAAGCCGAGCTTGATTTGGATTTGCTACCTCCGGAATACGATAAGGCTCTTTTCAAGACTTGCAATACACTGATTTCTGATATAACAAACACCCTTGCTTTCTACAACGCAATCTCTGATGATATGCAAAGGGCGCATAAAGGGCTGACGGAATTTTCAAGCCGTGTAGATGAAGCGGAGCGGTTTGATGAGGAACACTTATTGCCGATTGCATTGGAAGTATTCGGCTCTGTGCCGTTTCCCGTGACAACGGAATATGTACCGATCAAGAAAGCCAGCCGCAGCAAAACGGCTACTCTTGCACGCAGGCTTTATTTCGACAGCTATTACAGTTTTGTGATGACCGACTTCTTTGAAGGCTTACATTACGGTCATTATCCAAGGAGGTGCGGTATCTGCAAAAAGTATTTTCTTATGACCTCTGCGGCAAGGCAAAAGTATTGTACAGGCTATGCGCCGTTTAAGCTCAAGGGCAAAGCCATTACCTGCCGAAAATATGCGGCAAGGATCAACCGTAAAGAATTAGCGGCGGGCAATCCTGTTATCCGCATCTATAAAAACCGCTGCTCTGTGCTCCGTATGGAAAGAAAACGAGGGACTGTCACAGAAGAATTTGCCGCCGCAGCGCTTGCTCTTGCAAAAGAGCGTATGCAGCGTGCAAAAGAGGATGCCGAATATGCCAACAGTCAGTATGAGTCGGATATGAGCCGTGAAAAGCTCTACGCCGAAGTCGATAAACAGTTAAAATTACGGTAAGTATCACAGAACGGAGGTGAGTGCCGTGACAGAAATTTATATAGATAAAGCAGATTTAAATATGTATCAGCAGAAGCCGGCACCGCCTAAGTGGGATTTGCAGGAATATATTGTGACCTATCTGAAAGAGAAAGATAACTGCTATTTTGCTTGGTTTTTGCACTATTATGAAAATACGCTTAACAACAATGTGCAGGAATATATGCGAAGGCTCTTTATGCCGGAGCATTTTGCGGATATGAAACAGGCGTATATTGCCGGACTGCTCAAAGCATTAAAAAACTACGATATTGAGCAAGGCGCACCGTTTACCTCATTCAAAGAATGGTATGTAGAACGGGAGATACTGGACTATGTGCGCTCTATGCGTACAGGCTTCACAGCACAAAGCATTGCGGAATATGCCAAGCTCCGTAAAGCAATGGCAATATGGGACAAATACGAGCGTGATTATTCAGATGAAACACTGATAAAGGTTGCAGATGAGCTTGAGGAAACCGTTGAAAACACCAAAGAAATATTACTCGGCGGTCTGCTCAATGAAAATCGGGTGGATTTGTATCAGCAATACACAGACGATGACGGTGAAGAATGCACAGAGGTGGCACATTCCGACAGTTCTTCTGACACTTATACGCTGTTTATGAAAAAGGAGCTATATACCCGATTGTGGGAAGCATACGAAAAACTGGAGTATACCGAACGGAAAATGTTATCTCAAAGGTGTGGCTTTTGCTTTGAATGCCATAGCGTATTTTATATGGATTATGATGATTTGGACGAATACGGCGAGCC
>JBJEQL010000285.1:0-2199 GCA_051881735.1 Oscillospiraceae bacterium | reverse complement strand
TCCGGCACAATCGGAACATAAAGAAAGCTGTCATATTTTCCGCCCGTGTGGATAATATGCCTGCCTTTGTTCACATCGTGGGGCATATCTGCGGTTTCAACTTCTCCGCTTGAAGCCCCGAACATTTCTGCTCCGCCGATAGTGTACGTTTCGGGCTTACTGTCGGGCATATAGGTATAGCCTTCCTTTGGCAGCTCTATTTTAGCCATTTTCAGCTTGAACGGGCCTGTCCACATTTTCTTGGTTTTATATGCAGAAACGGTAAGCCGCAGCATCTCTCCCTTTTTGAAAAGCAGTCCCATAGGCCATATAAGAATGTCCACAGGAACAATCTCGCCCTTTCTTAGCTTCTGCTCACACTTCATAGACTGTACGGGATTTTCCTCCGTACTGCGCTCATTATCAAGTTCACGAAGCGAAACCCTTATAAATCCCTTTGCCGACATATCCATACCGGGGCCAAGACTGTATTTGTATTTCAGTCCGCTTGGACGGCGCTTTTCAAGCGTTACGGCTATGTCCATATCATCGCTGTCGGGAGCTTCCACCCATAACCGCAGCTTAATATAGCCTGTAATCTCCGTATCTCTCGGCATTTTTATCGTAAAAACAGCTTTTCCGTTTTTGTCGGAATTATATTCGGCTTGGCTTTCTGTCTGAACAGAATTGTTTTCCAGAGAACCGTTTTGTGCGTTCAGATACAGCTTTTTATACTGCGTCCGAGGAATGGGAAAATCATCTTCAACACGGTCAACAATGTCCTTACCGCCCGGATTAAGAACGCTTACTCTTACTTTCGGGGTATTTTCCCAACCGTTAGGATTATCCATAAGATAGCGGTCAAAGAATTTGCGAAGATCTTCAACGTGTTCGGGATTATAATAATCGTCCCATTCTCCCGTGTTATGGATACGAAGCCATTTTTCCTTTGATGAAATACGGCGGTAGCCCTCAAGCGTACCATAAGTGTGAATAGGATTCGTGTAGCTTGCAACAATGTATGCAGGCACATCAATCTTTTCAAGTTCTGCCGCCTTATCCTCCCAGTAGGCATTGTTTACGATACCCTTGTTCATCTGAGCAATACAATCTTCTACACCGCCGTTTTCCGTTGAAGCAAAGGAATCACTCAACATTTTTATAAATTCGGGCATAACAACACCGCCTCTGGTGGCAATTTCACGGTGGCAGTCACTAAGTCCCTCCCAAGGAGCGATTGCTGCCAGATGTTCGGGACACTGTGCCGCAACAAACCATTGAGAAATAGCAAGCCAAGAATTTCCGCTCATACCTATTTTCCCATTGCACCATTCCTGCTGTGCTGCCCACTCGATAATGTCCGCACCGTCACGTCCGTAATCACTTCCGAAAAACAGTATGATGCCCTCGGAGTTATATGCACCTCTCACATCAGGATTTATCACAACGTAACCGTGACTGCACCAGTAAGCAGGATCGGGACCTTCAAACTTTTGCAGTCCCGATGTGGCGTTCATAGGTATTCCTGCGTGATTTGGAGTATCGTCAAGCCATTGACTGCCTATCTCCTTACCGTATGGACTCATAGCCATAATTGCAGGGTGCTTTTCATTGTCGGACGGACGGAAAATGTCGGTATATATGGTCACTCCGTCACGCAGCTTTACAGGCACATCTCTTTCCATAATAATATCACAGGGAAGGGGCATATATCCTTTCAGACGAATACTGCCTTTTTTCAGAAGCAATGTTTCCTGTTTAAAACCTGTGTATCGTGCGCTTGGAGAATCGACACTCTGTGCTTTCCTCACGGCAACCTCCAAATCGTTTCCGTTTTTATCTTTCAAAATCATAGTAGGTTGGTCATTCATCTGCTGTTACCTCCCTTGATGGTTCAAAATACTTGTAGCCGTTATCTGCTTCAAATTCTTCCGCAAAACGTTCATAGTATCCTCTGTTTGTAAATTCATAAGGCGAATCCTCTCTGCCAAGCACCATTTCGGGCAGATTTATAAGCAGGAAGCAGAATCCGAACATTGCCGCAACCGCCATAATGTGCTGCAAAATTGTCGGGCGTTTGACATTTTCGCCTTTTTTAAGATAAAGCTCCCTAAACAGCCCGATCGCAACAGGAAGAAATCCGAACAGCGATGTGATAAGTCCCGGCGAATAGAGCGTATTCATACCATACTGTCCAAAAATCTGCATATCATTTATCCC
>JBJEQL010000284.1:0-2206 GCA_051881735.1 Oscillospiraceae bacterium | reverse complement strand
CGTCAGTTTTCGCTTCATCAAGCGCATCAACCTCTGCGAAATCGTTGAATTCTGCGTTGTCGTTCAAAAGTCCGTAGTAATCCAGGACGTCAAACGGATTTTCGCAGAAGTGCATACCTTTTTCACAAATCTTTGCTTTGGCTTCCTCGAAAACCGTGTTTTCCGCGTACTGCTTGCCACGGCAAACAAGCCCCTTTTCAAAGACTTTATAGCCTTTCATTTTTTAATTCCTCCTAATTATTTTCTGATTTGATTTGTGCGAGAATAAGGGCGGAAGCTGCTTCCATAATTGATTTCATGCGTCTGGTTCTTTCTTCGTCCGTCAGGATAGGCCGATACAACCTGATCGTGAACCCCGGAGTTTTAATAATCTGCGGATCGCCATATGTATCCAGGCTTCTTTTCAAAAAGACCACTCCTTCCATTTTTATTAGCCTATTCCGGCGACGGTTGTCCCGATTCTATGTTTCTTCTTGCTGGATGCTTTGCAACAGCAGTTCCAACGTGTCTATCGTCCATCCATCAGCAATCAGTTCTTTCCCGCGCTTCTCCAAGCACCGGAGGGAATACAGATACTGGCGGCGTCGATAAATGATCTGCTTTTCTTTCCGTGCAATCTGCACTGCCGGTGATTTGTTAAGCCGCTCGATTTCAGCGTCTACAAGCTCGTCCGGCGTGTATTTCTTATTTGACATGATTTCCTCCTATTGAATTTTCAGAGTTTTCACCATATAATTCCACCATGTGTTCCAGCACATAATCCGAATGGAAGGTGGTGATAACCGTGCGTGTATTTGTCTGTTTACTTGGCGAATGGGTGGATATTACAGAAACAGGAACAGTTGCCGACTGCCAAAACCCGGTCAAATACTTTGAAGAACATCTTAAATATCAGGGAAATTCCAGATATGCAGAGTGCTTCGAGTATGATTACATCCATGTTCAGTACAATGGAAAAGACTACCGTGTAAACCCTGTGTTTATCCAAATCGTCACATGATGAAGTTTTGCTTCATCAGAAGGTCAAGGTGTTCCGGCTTATCAAAGGTCACCTTGGCCTTTTTTTCGGAAAAGCAACAGGCAATAAGGTGCTGAACATTTGCCCATTGTGTTTCCGTCATCCCGTCAACCAGGTCAATGATCTTGCAGACGTTTTCTTTGTACTTGGTTTTTTCCATGGTGTCTCCTTTCTTAATCCGCTTTAAGCGAATCTGACGGCAAAAAAATAAGATTATCGTATGATACTCCGTACAGTTTGCAAATTGCATCAATATAATTCTGCTTAGGTACTGTGTAACCATTTTCCCAGTTACTAAGTGTTTTGTTGCTAATTCCAAGAGATGATGCAGCTTCCTTTTGTCCATAGTTTGCATTTACTCTTGCTGCCTTTAGCGTAAGCATTACCAAAACAAATCAACTCCTTTCCGCAATGAATATTCGCTTTAAGCGAATCTTATAATTGAATAATACTATTTCAGAATAATTTTGTCAACACCTAAAGCGTATTTTTTTGAAAAAAATATTTACTTTTAAGCGAATCGGGTGTAGTATATAGGAGAAGGTGGTGGAGCTAATGTCAAATATAGGAAACAAAAGAATAATGGCAAATAATCTAAATTTCTATCTTGATAGGTCTGGTAAATCTCAGAAAGAAATGGCCGAGATAGTTGGAGTTGCGGCGTCAACATTTAGCGACTGGGTAAAGGCTAAGAAATACCCAAGAATAGATAAGATAGAACTAATGGCAAATTATTTTGGTATACTGAAATCTGATTTAATAGAAGAAAAAATGTCTGAAGAAAAAGAAAATGACAATGAAATCATTTCTGATGTCATTGTCCGTATGAGAATGGATGCAGACTTTTTGGCTGTTGTCCAGAAGTTATATAATTGCGATTCAGAGAAAATTGCAAGTGTAAATCAAATGTTAAACGCTTTTTTCAAGTAGTTTCAGAATAAGGTCAAGCAACGGAATATCATTACAATCGTGAAGTTTTGAAATGATTTGCTCAATCGTTTCATGTTTTGTCATTTTTATGTACGGCTCCTTTTCAATTATTCTTCGTTTTCTGAGTTTTAGAACACGTGTTCTTTATATTGTGAATTATATTAGAAGTAATTGGTCGAAGTTTGTTGATAATTTGACAATAAAGTGAAAATTTAGAAGTGCCCGGCCACCGTGCCACCGAGTGACCGGGCGGATAGC
>JBJEQL010000283.1:0-2241 GCA_051881735.1 Oscillospiraceae bacterium | reverse complement strand
CGTTCAGCAGACTCCGCCGAATCAGGTGATGATAGGTCTTGCGTTGTTTTTAACGCTTTTTATTATGAAACCCGTTTTATCCGAGATGAACGAAGTCGCATACGTTCCGTATAAAAACGGAGAATATACGATAACTGAGGCTGCAAAGGAAGCTTCTGTTCCGCTTAAAACGTGGATGCTCAAAAATACTTCAAACGAATCAATGAATTTCTTCCTTGAGCTTTCGGAAACAGAGATCAAAGCTGAAACAGAAGAGGAATTCATTGAGGAAGTCAGCTTTGTAACCGTCGTTCCGGCGTTTATTTTAAGTGAAATAAAGATCGGATTCCAGATCGGATTTCTCATCTACATACCGTTCCTGATAGTGGACATCGTTGTTTCAACGCTGTTGATGTCAATGGGTATGATGATGCTTCCGCCGACTACGATCTCTATACCGTTCAAGATACTGCTTTTCGTGCTGGTAGACGGCTGGTCGCTGCTCACAGGTTCGCTTGTAAACGGCTTCAACCCTCTTGTAACATAGTCGGAGGCAGGATATGACTCAGGATATAGTTTTACAGATCTTCCGTGAAGCGCTGGTGCTCTGCATTAAGCTCGGCGGGCCGCTCCTTTTGGTGAGCATGGCAGTAGGTCTGGTCATCTCGATACTTCAGGCAGCGACTCAGGTTCATGAACAGACGCTTTCATTTGTTCCGAAGCTGCTTGTTATTGCAGTTATGCTGCTTATGATGGCTCCGTTTATGATGAATGCGATGAATGATTTCGTGTATGAGATATTCGAGATCATTGCCAAGGTAAGCAGTCAGACTGTCCTATAAAAACGGGGGGGAGAAAATGGATTTTTATAGCCTCCTGTTTGATAATTTTGAAACAAATCTCTTGGTTTTTTCAAGAGTTCTCGGCATTTTTGCCTTTAATCCGATACTCTCAAGAAGAAATATACCGCAGATAGCAAAGGTTGTATGCTGCATACTTATTGCAATGATAGTCATAATGGTGCGTCAGCCGGAGCCTGTTGATACGGGCGAGGTCATCGGCGTTTATCTTGCAATGCTGCTGCGTGAAGGCTTCATCGGAGTAGTACTCGGTTTTATAACCGATATGTTTTTTTACAGCGTTCAGATGAGCGGCGAAATAATGGATATGCAGGCAGGCCTTGGCATGGCGAAGGTCTTTGACCCCGGTACAAATATGCAGATGTCGATCATGGGCTCGTTCGTAAGCTTCATGATGTATCTCTATTTTTTCGTTACAAACGCCCACATGACATATATTGAGCTTTTTGTTAAGTCGTTCGATCTGATACCGCTTGGCTTCGGGGGACTGAATCTTGACCTCGGAATGACGATCGTTGAATATTTCAGCGTTGTTCTGACGCTTGTGCTCAAGCTTGCAATGCCGCTGATCGTTTCACAGACGATACTGCAGTTCTGCGTCGGCGTACTTATGAAATCCGTTCCGCAGATACAGATAATGGTCGTCAATATTCAGCTGAAGGTTGGCTTCG
This sequence comes from Oscillospiraceae bacterium, assembly GCA_051881735.1. Classification (GTDB taxonomy): domain Bacteria; phylum Bacillota; class Clostridia; order Oscillospirales; family Ruminococcaceae; genus UMGS363. The sequence goes on along the minus strand of JBJEQL010000283.1, from coordinate 731 downwards.
GCTTCCTGATACTGTTCCTGATTGCCGTACCGATGTCCGATTTTATCGATAAGTTCATGGATACATGGCTCGAAACCCTTGAGGGCGTTCTTCCCCTCATTCCTGCACAATAAGGGGAGGGAAAGTTAATGGCTGAAAGCGCAGGCGAGAAAACCGAAAAGGCGACCGATCATAAACGGCGTGAAGAGCGTAAAAAGGGCAACGTCATGCAAAGCAAGGACGTTGTTACTGCAGCGTTTGTGCTTATCATATTCTGCGTTCTGAAAGCTTTTATGAAAACGATGATCGCAGTTTGCGAAAGCTCGTTCGATTATTGGTTTGGTCTTGCCGGCGGAGGAATGGACGGCGCAACGATAGATGGTATGCCGCTCTATTCAAAGCTTGCAATCGAAATAGGCAAAGTCCTGCTTATCTGTGCAGGGCCTACGCTGATAGTTGGCGTTCTTGTTACGGTAATAGCGACCGGAGCGCAGACAAAGTTCCTTTTTTCAAAGGAATCAATAAAGTTCAAGTTCAGTAAGCTTAACCCGGTAAACGGGATAAAGAAAATGTTTTCGCTAAGCTCGGCTTTTGAGCTTGCAAAAGCGATACTGAAGCTTGTTGTTCTTGCCGTTGTTGTTTACGGCGAAGTGAAAAAGCGTATTCCCGAGTTTGCGCAGCTTTTTGATATGGAGATCGCAAGCTCGATGATGTATATGCTTGATACGATATTTACTATCGTTATCAAGGTT
>JBJEQL010000282.1:0-8838 GCA_051881735.1 Oscillospiraceae bacterium | reverse complement strand
GGTCTTCTATCTCGGCTGTTCGGTTGAGGATATACTCCTTGTTGAGATGACGAAGTTTAATTTCAGCAACATAATCCGCCTGAATTTCATCAATGCCAAAGCCTATCATGAGGTTAGGAACAACCTCGGATTCTTCTTCGGTTTCACGGACGATCTTTACTGCTTTGTCGATATCAAGCAGTATCTTTTTCAAACCTTTCAGCAGGTGGAGTTTGCTTTTCTTCTTAGAAAGGTCAAAATAAACTCTGCGCTTTACACATTCCTTACGGAAAGCGACCCATTCTTCGAGAATTTCTCTTACACCCATTACCTTAGGCATTCCGCTTATAAGGATATTGAAGTTGCAAGCATAAGAATCCTGCAAAGGAGTCATTCTGAACAGCTTTTTCATCAGCTTGTCGGGATCAACACCCTTTTTGATATCGATTGCGATTTTCAGACCGTTGATGTCTGTTTCGTCACGTATATAGGAAATTTCGCTGATTTTTCCACCCTTTACAAGCTCGATTATCTTATCCATAATTGCTTCGATAGTTGTTGTCGGTGGAATTTCAGTCACTTCGATACAGTTTGATGATTCGTCATAGTTATACTTTGAGCGAATTCTGATGGAACCTCTGCCTGTATTATAAACATTTTTCAGTTCATGCTCGTCATAGATAATAAATCCGCCACCCGGGAAATCGGGACCTTTGAGCGTGGACATGATATCATGCTCGGGGTTTTTGATGAGTGCAACAGTTGTTTCGCATACTTCTGCGAGGTTGAACGGACAAACTGCACTTGCCATTGATACGGCAATACCGACGTTTGCATTTACAAGCACGGATGGAAATGTTGCAGGGAGCAGCGTTGGTTCGGTTGTTTCGTTATCATAGTTCGGTACAAAGTCAACGGTGTCCTTGTCGATATCGCAAAAAAGCTCAGCGCATATCGGTGCAAGCTTAGCTTCGGTGTATCGTGAAGCGGCATAAGCCATATTTTTGGAGTAGGCTTTGCCAAAGTTACCCTTACTGTCTACATAAGGATGAAGAAGTGCTTCATTACCCTTTGATAGACGAACCATTGTTTCGTATATTGCTGCGTCACCGTGTGGATTGAGCTTCATCGTCTGTCCGACTATGTTTGCAGACTTGGTTTTCGGGCCTGTGAGCAGTCCCATTTTATACATTGTATAAAGAAGTTTTCTGTGGGAAGGCTTAAAGCCGTCAATTTCGGGGAGCGCACGGGAAATGATAACGCTCATTGCGTAGGGCATATAGTTTTTTTCAAGAGTATCGGTTATGGTTTCCTCTGCAACGATACCGCTGCCTGCAATATATGCGTCGGGCAGACCTGCCGTTGTCTTTTTTGGTGCACTTTTGCCTGTATTTTTTCTTGCCATTTTTCCCGCCTCCTTTATGAAATGTCCGCAAGTTCAAGATACTTGCATCCGTATTCGGAAATATAGTCCTTTCTGCCCTGGAGATTATCGCCGAGCAGAAGGTCGAACATATTCGCTGTTGCTTCCATATCGACAGGAGTTACCTTTATAAGACGTCTTGTTGCTGGGTTCATGGTCGTGAGCGACATCATTTCGGGGTCGTTCTCACCAAGACCTTTTGAACGGTCTATCTTATATTTTTGGTCACCTATCATTTCAAGAATCTCTATTTTTTCCTTTTCGTTATATGCAAAATAGGTCTTGTCCTTTGTTGTAATCTCAAACAGCGGAGATTCAGCGATATAGACGAAACCTTGCTCAATAAGCGTTGGAGTAAGGCGGTAGAGCATTGTGAGGATAAGCGTTCTGATCTGGAAACCGTCAACGTCGGCATCGGTACAGATTATAATTTTATTCCAGCGCAGATTGTCAATATTGAATGTGGAAAGCTCCTTGTTAGCCTTTGTTGTTACCTCAACACCGCAGCCGAGTACTTTTATAAGGTCGGTGATGATATCATTCTTGAAAATCTTTGCATAGTCAGCTTTAAGGCAGTTGAGTATCTTTCCTCGCACAGGAATAATTGCCTGAAATTCAGCATCACGGGCGGTTTTACACGAACCGAGAGCCGAGTCACCTTCCACGATGAAAATCTCACGGCGTGAAAGATCTTTTGTACGGCAGTCAACAAATTTTTCAACCATGTTAGCAAGGTCGATCTGCTTTGTGAGATTGTTTTTCGTGTTTTGTCTGATACGCTCAGCAGATTCACGGCTGCGCTTGTTTATGAGTATCTGATCGGCAATCTTTCCTGCGTCCTCAGGGTTTTCGATGAAATAAACTTCAAGCGAATGTTTGAGGAAATCTACCATATTATCGTAGATTGACTTATTATTGATAGCCTTTTTAGTCTGATTAGCGTAGGAAGTATATGTTGAGAAAGTAGAAGAAACAAGAACAAGGCTGTCAAGAACGTCATCGTCCTTGATCGATTTCTCACCTGCTTTATATTTGCCACTTGATTTTATAAAGTTATCGATAAACGAACGGAATGCCTGACGAACAGCTTTCTGCGGAGAACCCTCATGTTCAAGGAAGCTGGAGTTATGATAGTACTCCTGAAAACTTACCTTATTTGAGAATGCAAATGCACAGGACAGCTTCATTTTATATTCGGGGCGATCATCGCTGTCACGGCCCTTTCGCTCGCAGGAAACAAACTGACGTGAAGTAAGTCCATTTGCACCGATTATCTCGTCAATATAGTCGGTGATGCCGTTTTCATAGAAATATTCTGCTTCTTCAAATCCGCCTGTTACAAGCTCATAACGGAAAACAAACGTAACCTTCGGGTTAACGACCGCTTGCTTTTTCATCATATTCTCAAAGTATTCACGCTCAATGTCGATATCGGTGAAAACAGCTGTGTCGGGGCGCCAGCGTGTCCTTGTACCTGTTTCCTTGCCCTTATAGGGTTCTTTTGTAAGTCCGCCGATATTTTCGCCGTGTTCAAAATGGAGATTGTACTTGAAGCCGTCACGGAGAACCTCGACATCCATATATTCGGAAGCATACTGTGTGGCACAAGCTCCCAAACCGTTAAGTCCGAGTGAAAACTCATAGTCGGAGTTGTCATATTTGCCGCCTGCGTAAAGCTCACAATAGACAAGTTCCCAGTTATAGCGTTCCTCAGCGTTGTTATAGTCAACAGGACAGCCTCGTCCGCAGTCGCATACTTCGATAGACTTGTCCTGATAGTATGTCACGATTATTTTATCGCCGTGACCTCCTCTTGCTTCATCTATTGAGTTTGAGATGATCTCAAAGACGGAGTGTTTGCAGCCTTCAAGGTCGTCCGAGCCGAAAATTACGGCTGGGCGAAGACGTACACGGTCTGCGCCTTTGAGCATGGAAATACTTTCGTTATCGTAATTCTTCTTTTTTGCCATTATATACTGCCCTTTCAGTTGGATTTTTCAAATTCAGCCGCTGCCCAGCCACCGTTTTCACGAAGCTCTGTGCGCTTGAAGCCGTTTTTCTCCATTGCTTCCATAACTTCATCGCAGCGTTCAATTATGATACCCGAGATAATTATCTTTGCATCGGGCTTCATGAAGCTGCCGAAAACAGGACTCATTGCGATAAGAACATCTGCAACGATATTTGCTACAACAAGGTCATAACCGCCGCCTATCTGCTCACGGAGCTTTTTATCACCGATAATATTTCCGACATAAGCTTTGAACACATCTTCGGAAATATTGTTCTTTGCAAAGTTTTCTTTTGCTATCTTGACGGAGTTCTGGTCGATATCGACAGCAGTTGCATTTTCTGCACCAAGGAGAACTCCTGCAATAGAAAGAATTCCGCTGCCGCAGCCGAGGTCAAGAAGCGTATCGCCCTTTTTAACTGTTTTTTCAATAAGTTCAAGGCAAAGGCGTGTGGTGTTGTGCTGACCTGTGCCAAAGCTTGAAGCAGGGTCTATCTCAAGGACGGTTCTGCCATTCGGGTTGTCGTATTCCTCCCATGAGGGCTTTACGGCAAGGCGTGTGCCGACCTCAAACGGTTTGAAATACTGTTTCCAGTTGTTCGCCCAGTCCTCTTCCTTTATACCCGAAAGTTCGACAACCAGTCTGCCGAATTTGTTTTCCGCATCACGGGATCTCAGCGCTGTCATCTCCTGCTTGAGAGCGTCAAGCATTTCCCTGCCCTGCTCGTTTTCGGCGATATACACCGTAACGCAGGTTTCGCAGTCACGCATTTCCATAAGATCGTCATCTATATAATCCCAGTTTCCGTCCTTGCGTTCGAGAAACTCCTCAAAGTCCTTTGAATCCTTTATCTCAAAGCCTGTTATGCCAACTCCGAGCAGACAGCCGCATACAGGGTCGATGCCTTCTGTGGTAGTATAGATCTTCGCTTCAATCCAGTTGGTGTTATCCATGATACGATTTTCCTTTCCATGTTCAATTTTACAGCATACTATATTATTTTACACCTTTTTTCAGATAATTTCAAGACCGAATTGAAAAATATGGGAAAATTGCCATTAATTTGGATATATTAAAAAAATTTTTTCAAAAATACTTGACATCGCTTTATCGCTGTGCTATAATAACATCAAGTTAATATTTAGAAAATTCTATGAACAAAAGCAAGTAGCGTTTCAGACGGAGTACAGAGAGCCTGCGGTCGGTGTGAGCAGGACTTACGAGCAGCGTGAATGGGTTTGTGAGAAGCAAGGGTGAACGGTATTCCCTATTAGCCTGCGCCGAGTTTCCTGCGTTAGTGGATAGGGTATTGATGCGATGGCTGCGTACTTGAATGAAATAATGAAAGTATCTGTGATTCGCATTTGTATTCAATGAGGCGGATCGCATTTTTTTATCCGCAAATCAGGGTGGCACCACGAGGATCATCGTCCCTGACCTTTTTGATAAGGTCGGGTCGGAGGTCCTCTTTTTATTTTCTTGAAATATTTTATTGAAAGGTTGATGACTATGTTATTCCCGTCAAAAGAAGAAGTCAAAAAGCTTCTGACAAGCTACAAAACCGTTCCTGTTTTTCATGAAACATTGATCGACAGCGCAACTCCTGTCAGACTTTTTGCAGGACTCAGAGAAAAATACGACAACTGCTTTATCCTTGAAAGCGTAGACAATACCGAACAATGGGGACGTTACTCCTTTATCGGCATTAATCCCAAAACAGAGGTGAAAATTACAGGCAGAACTGCAGAGATAACAACGGACGGTAAGACGGAAAAAGTTGACTGCCCCGATCCTATCGCACTTTATAACAGTATTCTTGCAGAGCATACCTCCCCTGTTTTTCCAAACAGACCTAAGCTTACAGGCGGACTTATCGGATATTTCGGCTACGACACGGTGAGAAGCTTTGAAACTAAGCTCACAAACATTCCTGAAGATGATCTTAAGATGCCCGACTCAAATATGTTCCTTTATGATGAAATAGTTGCTTATGACCACCTTTCAAACAAGGCGGTTATAATCCTCAACATCAATGCTGACGAAGATCTTGACAAGAGATATGACGAATGTTTCAGCAAAGCTAACGAAATGGCTGAATTCTTGCGCACCTGTCCTGCTCTCGGTTCAACAGAGAGTGTTGACGGCGACGCAGAACTTGAAGTAAAGTCTAACTTCACTAAAGAAGAATATATGTCTATCGTTGAAAAGGGCAAGGAACACATCAAGAACGGCGACATCAGCCAGATCGTTCTTTCACAGCGTTTTGAGATCGCAAATCCACCGAAGCCGTTTGATGTTTACAGAATGCTCCGTTCGACCAATCCTTCACCGTATCTTTACTTCTTCGACCACAAGGATTACTGCTTTGCAGGTGCTTCTCCCGAAATGCTTGTCAATGTTACAGACGGAGTTGTTATCACAAAGCCTATTGCAGGAACAATGCCGAGAGGAAAAACCGAGCAGGAAGACAAAGATTATGAAAACAAACTTGTAAACGACCTCAAGGAACGATCTGAACACACGATGCTTGTTGACCTCGGAAGAAACGATATCGGCAGAGTTTGCAAGCTTGGTTCGGTCAACGTTACTGACTTTATGAGAGTTGAGCGTTATTCAAAGGTAATGCATCTTGTATCCGATGTTCAGGGACAGCTTGACGAGAGCAAGACAGCAATTGACGCTCTCATGTCCGTACTTCCTGCAGGAACACTTTCGGGTGCTCCAAAGGTAAGGGCGATGCAGATCATTGATGAACTGGAAACAAAGAAGCGTGGCCTATACGGCGGAACGGTCGGCTATCTCGCATTCAGCGGAAACATTGATACCTGCATTGCGATCCGCACAGTTCTTTTCAAGAATGACAAGGCTTATGTTCAGGCAGGCGCAGGAATCGTTTATGACAGCGTTGCCGAAACGGAATATGAGGAAACCAAGAACAAGGCACTTGCCGTTATTAACGCAGTTAAAGAAGCTGCAAAGCTTTAAGGGGGCAGTTTTATGATACTTTTAATAGATAACTATGACAGCTTTACATACAATTTATATCAGCAGATAGGCTCAATTTATTCCGACATTAAAGTAATCAGAAACGACATGATAACTCTTGACGAAATTGAAAAGCTTGCTCCTGAGGCGCTTGTTATCTCCCCCGGCCCGGGTTATCCGAGTGAAGCCGGTATCTCTGTAGATGCTATAAAGCGCTTCGCAGGAAGAATTCCGATTTTTGGTGTTTGTCTCGGTCATCAGTCCATTGCTGAAGCTTTCGGCGGAAAGATAGTTCGTGCGCTTGAACCTAAACACGGCAAATCTTCCGTTATTACCGTAAATAACAGCACTCCGCTTTTTAAGGGAATGCCTGAAAAGATTAAGGCTGCAAGATATCATTCGCTTATTGCGGAAAAATCTTCTCTTCCCGACTGTCTTGAAGTCATTGCAGAGGACGAAGACGGTCAGATAATGGCTCTTCGCCACAAAGAGCTTGCAGTTTACGGCGTTCAGTTCCACCCCGAATCCGTTCTGACTGAACTTGGAAACAGTATCATTTCAAACTTTCTTTCCGAGATCGCAGACATAAACGGTTTTGAAAAGGTTACAGTCACTCTCCCCGACTCTGAACGCAAGGCACTTATGAAGTTCATTAAAATGGTTTCAGAGGGCAAAAACCTCACACAGCCCGAAGCCGAAGAAGCTATGGACATCATCATGTCGGGTGGTGCTACCGATGCACAGATCGCAGGCTTCCTTGCATTTCTCCGTGCAAAGGGCGAAACTACGGACGAGATAACGGGCTTTGCACGTATCATGCGTAAGAAGGCTGCTATTGTACCGACTTCAAAGGCAGCTGTTGATATTGTCGGAACGGGCGGAGATCTTGCAGGTTCGTTCAACATTTCCACGACTTCTTCATTTGTTATCGCAGGAACAGGTCTTAACGTTGCAAAACACGGAAACCGAAGCGTTTCCAGCAAGAGTGGTGCTGCCGATGTGCTTGAATCGCTCGGTGTAAAGATATCGCTCTCCCCTGCTCAGGCTTCGGCTTGCATTCAGAATGTTGGTATTTCGTTCCTTTTTGCGCAGTCATTTCACAGCAGTATGCGCTTTGTCGGCAAGGCTCGCCGTGAAATGGGTGTACGCACGGTATTCAACATTCTCGGACCGCTTGCAAACCCTGCGCTTTCCGATTATATTCTCCTCGGTGTTTATGACGATGCGCTGCTTGAAAAAATGGCTGTTGCGCTGATGAACCTCGGTGTAAAGAGTGCGATGATAGTTTATGGTGACGGTCTTGACGAAGTTTCCATTTCAGGCGAAACCAAGGTTTGTGAGCTTCGCGGAAAGAAAATTATAAAATACACTATCACTCCCGAAGAATTCGGTTTAAAGCGTTACCCGAAGGAAGCTATCATTGGCGGAACTCCTGCCGAGAATGCGCAGATAACTCTCGATATCCTCTCGGGCAAGGAACAGGGTGCAAAGCGTGACATTGTTCTGCTCAACTCAGCCTGCGCTATCTACTGTACAGGTGCGGCAAGCTCAATTGAAGAGGGTCTGAAAATGGCTCGTGAATCTATCGACAGCGGTTTGGCTCTTGCAAAGCTTGAAAAGCTGAAAGAGTTTTCAAATAAGGAGTAAAAATGATACTTGATGAAATTGTTGAAAAGCGAATCGTTCAGCTTGAACGTGAAAAAACTGCGGTCGGACTTGACGCTGTAAAAAAAGCTGCGGAAAGGCTTGACAGGAAATGCATAAGCTTTAAGGCTGCGCTTGCTTCGCCTGAACGGATCTCGGTAATTTCCGAGGTGAAAAAAGCCTCGCCGTCAAAGGGACTTATTCAGCCTGATTTTGACCCTGTAAGAATTGCAAAGGAATATGAAATAAACGGTGCAGACGCTGTTTCCTGCCTTACGGAAGAGCATTATTTCCAGGGTTCTTCCGAATACTTCAAGGCAATAAGGAAAGAGATAAAGTTGCCGATGATACGCAAAGATTTTATCATTGATGAATATCAGATCTATGAGGCACGGCTTATGGGTGCTGATGCAATACTGCTTATTGCAGCGGTGCTTGATGATGAAAAGCTGAAGAATTTCAAGGCTGTTGCGGAGTCACTCGGTATGGATATTCTTGCGGAAACGCACGATGAAAATGAATTGAAAAGAGTGCTTGCGCTTGATTTTGATATTATCGGCATAAACAACAGAAACTTGAAAACGTTCGAGGTTACGCTTGACACTACGGCAAAGCTTGCAGGAATGATACCCGCTGGAAAGGTTATCGTTTCCGAAAGCGGTATCAAGGATAACACAGACATGAAAACAGTTCGTGGTTACGGTGCTGATGCTGTGCTTATCGGAGAAACGCTTATGCGGAGCGGAAACATCGGTGCAACGCTTTCGGCTTTGAGGGAAAACGTATGATAAAGCT
>JBJEQL010000281.1:0-2251 GCA_051881735.1 Oscillospiraceae bacterium | reverse complement strand
TAAATACTGTTGATAAGTGGATCTTTTTCATGCTGACATCTCCTTTTATACCCATTATACACCATTTTCCGAAAAAGAAAACCGCTTGTGCAGAAGCGGTCGTTTTTTCTGCATAAGCGGTCAGTTCTGTAATAAAACCGAGATAGAGAATATTCCGTTATCGGCGGATATTTTTACAATTCCTCCATGCTTTGCGGCAAGCTGTTCTATCCGTTTGATACCGTATCCGTGTGACGATTTATTCGGCTTGCTTGTTTCAAGGTCGGGTGAAACGGTGCCTGAATAGGGATTTTCACAGAATATACAAAGCATATCCAGCTGTTTTTTTACCGCAAGCCGAATATATCTGTCATCACATTTTTCACAGGCTTCAAGGGCATTGTCGAGAATATTGCCGAATATCCCGCAGAGGTCGAAGTCGGATATGCTTTCGGGAAAATCCGATTCAATGGTTATTTCAAGCTTTATATCTTCATTTTCGGCTGTCCGTGCCTTGCTTAAAAGCAGTGCGTCGAGAACGGCTCTTCCCGTTGCGGCAGGCGGCTTACGGTGCGCAAGCTCTTCGGATATTTCTCCCAGATATGCTTTTGCTTCGTCTGTTCTTCCCTCGTTTATGAGTATCCCCAGAGCCGACAGATGATTGTTTATATCATGGCGAATCTTGCGTGTTTCTTCGTATTTTCTGCCCACCTCGGCATAGTATTCATGCTCGGCAGCTTCTCTTGCGGCAAGTGCTCCCGATGATACCGCCCTCACCGAAAATATGATTGACACGGCAAGCATAATAAGCATCATTGGAATAAATATCGACTGCGGACTGACAGCATTTCCGAGAATATTCAGATTGCCGTAAACTCCGAATATGTTTTCGGCGTGAAATGCATTATACACATTTGCGGGACATAACAGGAGCAGCAATGCGGAAATTGCTGTGATAATTATGGGGGCAGCTTTTTTCCCGGAAATTGTAATTCCCGAAACGATATAATACACTGCGGCACAGAACATCGCCTTGAATGCTATCCTGAGGGCAATAAGTGTAAAAACATTCATCATCATGCTGCTTGTGCGGAATGCTTCTGCCGACTGTATGGGTCTGAACAGATCTCCAAGACCAACGAAGCTGTCTATCAGCACGGCATTGCAGACATACATTGCAGCTGTGCCCATACCCACTGCAATGCCTGCAACCATAACACCCGAACCTCCGAAAAAGGTATGCTTTTTCATATAGCTTCCGATAATTGCCGCCGAGATAAGGGCACAGAGCACTGCAATAATATCCGTAACGCTGTCGGAAAAGAGCTTTATTACGCCGATGTCACTTTCCGCTGTGGGCTTTATTGCTTCAAGTCCGTAAAAATCACGTTTCGTTTTAATGGCATTCTTCTCGGCAAAGCTGTTTTCATTCATCATTGAAAGGGTCAGCAGCTTGTCCGAATTATCGGCAACATATCGGGTATAGCTCGGATAATCCAAGGCATAATACAAACGTGAAATGCAGTAATCAAGCTGCTCCGCTCTCTGTTCAGCCTGCTCATATGTGTAATTATATCTGCTCAGAGCATTATCCGCCCAGTCACTGTTTCCCTTTGAATAGACCTCTGCGGCAAGATATGTGTTTATGTCAAAACGGGAGTTTTTGTACTCCCATGCGGTGATATATTCATCAAGAAATTGTTTCTCTGCGATAAGCTTTTCTTTCAGCACGGGATAATCCGATACATCGCATTCCGAAAACAGCTTATTAACAAAGCGCACGGTATCACACCGTTTGATAAATTCACTGCCGTCCGAATTTTTTCCCGAGATATATTCACCTGTGCAGGAAATATTATAAAACAGCAGGATATTCAGCACTGCCGCCCACAGGATAACACAGATGACAGTGACAATACAGCTTCGTCTGCTCATATCCCCGACCTCACATGTTCCATAACAGCGGTAAGAACTGCTTTTTTGCGGCGTCTGCTCATAGGGAGAGCTTTTCCGTCGGATAATTCAAGAGTGTCGGTCAGAGTGCGTTTTATCTTTGAAATATTAACATATATCGCCTTGTATATCTCAATAAAAACATATTCGGGCAGCTCTGCCGACAGCTTGCTTATGGGAACATTAGAATGTATCGTTTTTTCGGAGGTATGGACAGCTGTGCCCCGTCCTTCGGACTCAACATACATTATATCGGCAATGGAGATGATCTCAACATTACCCGAAGAATCCTCAACGGAAACAGACTTATTAGAAAAGG
>JBJEQL010000280.1:0-8855 GCA_051881735.1 Oscillospiraceae bacterium | reverse complement strand
GGTATGAACCTTTAGTGCGAAGAAGTCAATTTTCTACTGCAAGGTCATATCATCGAATGAACCAAGGACTGTATTTATGCTGAAATTCATATAGACATAAAGTCCTCTGTCGCGTGCTCCATCAACAAGTGCTGTAATTATATCCTCTCCGACAGTTTCGTTCAGATCGCAGCTGTAAAGCATTTCACCTTCGCAGTCTGTATTGATTATAATGGCGTTAAGGCGGTTCTCTTCTGCGCTGTCAAGCAGGTTTTCCACCTCGTCTGTGACAGATTCGGTACTATCCTCTGCCGCAAAATCAACAGTCGGGGTTATGTACACGCCGCGAAGTTCAGAGGGAAAGCTGAACATTGCTGTATAAATCGGTTCTTCAAACGCAGGCAGGTCTTCGTCACGGTTTATATCTTCCTGCGGAGCAATAACGATCAAATCCTCATTCTCCTCGGCAAAGGCGTTAAAACCGCCCAAAGCTGCAGAAAAATCACAGCCGACAGTTATCGCAAATACAAAAGCAAGCGCTGCGCCGAGCATTCGCATTTTTATTCTCTTCAAAGTAATTCTCCTCATATATATCAAAAAGCATAAATTTCGTATACTTATTATTTATTATACAACAAAATCCTTATATTTTCAAGTATTTCAGACAAAAAAAGCTGTGCTTGTGCTCAAAAAATGTGCTTTGAATTTATAATAATTATGCTTATATTGAATTTACTGCTGATATATGGTATAATTATGTTAACAGAATTCACCTTTTTACAGAATTCGGAAAGGAACAGTCATAATATGAGCAGCATCAAGATAAGAAAAATCGGTATCACTTCACTTGACACCGACTGCATTGTTAATGCGGCGAATTCACGGCTTGCAGAGGGCGGCGGTGTATGCGGTGCGATTTTTTCCGCAGCAGGAAGCCGTGAACTGACGCAGGCTTGTGAAAATATAGGATATTGTCTGACCGGAAGTGCGGTCATTACTCCCGGATTTAAGCTGAATGCAAAATACATTGTTCATGCTGTGGGGCCAATATGGAACGGCGGAAAATACAATGAAAGAGATGAGCTTTTTTCCGCATATACCGCTTCAATGGAACGTGCGCTTGAAAGCGGATGCCATTCGATAGGTTTTCCGCTCATTTCGGCAGGTATTTTCGGATACCCTGTGCGTGAAGCTTGGAAAGTTGCTATTGATGCCGTTAGGACGTTCCAGAGTGACCACGCCGATTACACGCTTGACGCTGTTTTTGCTGTGATCGATGACGGAATAATGAAGATAGGACAAGAAGTGCTTGAATCTGAATCGAATAACATCGCCAAAAGCAACAATACAGATATCATACTATTTCATGACCCTGATAAGGAAAATGGTTACCTTAGCAACCGGTATATGAGCAGCTTTATTAAGGGCGGAAAGAAATACTGCTGTGCTGAACAGTATATGATGGAACAGAAATCACTCCTTTTCGGAGATACTGAAACTGCGGAAAAAATCATGCGGACTGATGCCCCCGATAAAATGCAGAAGCTCGGACAGAATGCGGCTAATTTTAATCAGGAACTTTGGGATGTAAACAAGCAGCTGATCGTCTACAAGGCTCTTTTGGCAAAGTTTACACAGAATTATGAACTTGCAGAAAAGCTGTTAAAAACAGGCAGCACTTTACTCATAGAATGTGCACCATCTGACATTGTATGGAGCTGCGGATTAAGGATTGATGACAGTAGGGTCAATGACAGAACCAAATGGAAAGGTCAAAACCTTCTTGGATTCACTCTTATGTCTGTTAGAGAAGAATTGAAATTGCTCTAAACCAGTCATTGAGGCGGTATTACGTGAAAAAACGTATATACTATACAATAATATTTTTAAAGGAGCCTTAAATCATGGAATTTTACAACGAAGCAAAAAAAATCAAAGATGAAACCATCAATAACCGCAGATACTTCCACGAGAATGCCGAGGTCGGACTGGATATGCCGATCGCACAGGAATATGTTATGAAAAAACTGACGGAGTATGGTCTTTCTCCGCAAAAATGCGGTCATGGTGTTACTGCACTTCTCGGACAAGGCTCGCCTGTTCTGCTGCTTCGTGCTGACATGGACGCTTTACCGATGGAAGAAATGAGCGGCGAAAGCTTTGCTTGCACAAGTGGTCGGGCTCACGCCTGCGGTCACGATTTTCATGCGGCAATGCTGCTTAGTGCTGCAAAACTTCTGAAGGAAGCTGAATCCGCACTCAAGGGTACGGTAAAGTTTATGTTCCAGCCAGCCGAAGAAACATTCGAGGGAAGCCGTGACATGATAGAGAACGGCATACTTGAAAATCCTCATGTTGATGCAGCGCTTGCGTTTCATGTTGCTCCCGGAAAGATGCTGCCCGGGCTGTTTATGTACAATGCAGGCGGAGTTATGATGAACTCGGTGGACGGTTTTCACATTGAAATAAAAGGTAAGGGCGGTCACGGAGCATATCCAAATCTTTCCATTGACCCTCTGAACATCGCTGCACAGACATATATTGCGCTGGAAGCACTTATCGCCCGTGAAGCCGACCCTGAAAAGACCTGCGTACTGACTGTCGGACAGCTTCACGGAGGAAATGCTGCGAACATTATCCCCGATTCCGCTTTCATGGAGGGAACTCTCCGCACAAACGACAAGGGACAAAAGGATAAGCTTTCCGCAAGGATAGCCGAAACCGCTGAAAAGGTTGCCGAGTTATACGGCGGAAAAGCAGAACTTACAAAGCTTTCGGACGTTCCGCCGCTTGTATGCGACCATGATTTTACCGAGAAAATGGCAGGATATATGAACGAGCTTGGAATTGCAAAGCCTTATCCCAATATGAAAGCAAACGCATCGGAAGATTTTGCTGTTATTGCTGCGGCTGTTCCATCGGCGTTCATGTATCTTTCGGCAGGTTTTGAGGATGAGAGGGGCGATCATTCTGCACACAATCCAAAGGTAAGGTTCAATGAGGATGTTCTGTCTATCGGAGCTGCAGGTCTTGCTCATTGTGCGGTACGTTGGCTTGAAGACAACAGTAAATAATACCAAACACCAATAAAAAACGAAAAAAATCTGCGCCGAAATCCTATATATTCGAGATTGTCGGCTTGATTTTTTTCATATTTTAAGTATAAGACTGAACAACAATAGAACACGCCGTTCCTCGGACGATAACCGAAGAACGGCGTATTATTATATAGATTCGTTTCAGAACTCAAGCTTTGAAAAGAAATCCAGGACTTCTTCACGCATAATTTTTCTTGCTTTAGGAGAAAAACCATGTCCTTCATTTTCAAAGCGTTCAAGTCGGCAATTCTCAAATGTTTGGCATAGCCTTTCGGAATAGGAAATATCAACAAGCTTGTCGCTGTCGCCGTGAAGCAGCAGCACAGGCTTTTTATATGAGCTTACAGCCTCAAACACATCATATTCGGGCAGTCCGTCTATAAACGTCTGCGCGAGCTGCATTCCCATAAAATCGAATGGATCAATGTTCTTCTCTCCCCTTTTATCTGCCCAGTTATCGGGTATACAGAAAGCAGGATAGAGAAGCGCCATTCCTGCAATATTCTCCGTCATTTGTGCTGCGGTAAGTGCAGAAACAAAGCCGCCCTGACTTTCACCGTAGAGAAATAATCTTTCTATATCTGCAATGCCACATTCTGATATCATTGCGATAACAGCTTTAAGGTCGGATATTTCCGTTTCAATACTCATATCCAAGGAATTTCCGTCACTTTTTGAAATGGTCGAACCTCCGCAAAAATCAAAGCAGTATACGGCAAAGCCGTTTTCGGAAAGTATATGTGCCATATCAATAACATGAGAAAAAGAAGAGTTATAACCGTGGCTCAAGATCACAGTCGGAAGTACGCCGTTATACTCTGCAGGAAGATAAAGCTTGCCGAATATGTTCTTTTCTTTGTTTTTGCAGGGCATTTCTTTAACAATATAGTTCATATCATTTTCTCCTACGAATTTTATTTTACAAAATACTCTTCAAGGAGTGACTTTGCATACTGCTCGGCTTTTTCGGGATAAGTATATCCGCTTTTTTCTGCAGCTGAATGGGCGTTTTTGCTGAAAATAGCTGCGGTGTTTTTCAGAGCGTTTATCATATCTTCTCTGTCGTAATGAGCAAAGCAGCTTTCTAACTTTTCTACGTTTTCTGCGCCTGCCCATTTTTCAAGGAAACGTCCGTTATGCCAGATATCGGTTTTATCACACAAATAGCGGTCAAACTCCATAATACTGAGCAGATGATTTTTCAGATAGGCGTCTATGCACATTTTGGCTGTCCAAAGCTCGCCGCGAAGTATCTTTTTTGCCGCCCATACTGTATGGAACCAGAAGTCCTCCGTTCTGTTGACGAACTCACTTTCGGTCATTGTTATATGCCGTGTATCGGGCTTGACATATTCTTCTATCAGCTTTGTTATGCCCATGCTGTCGTACATAACGCTGTATCCCCTGTTCATGACTTCGGCTGCTGCACCCGACATAACTGCATTCTGAAGCTGTTCGGGAGTGAAAACAATAAGGTCAACATCAAGTGAGCCGTTATAAAGCACTCTGCGCTCCATTCCGCCGCCAAGCGTAGGCTCAACAAAGGATATCATTATCTCGCCCAGCTTTGAGGGCATATCGCCGTAAAGCCACTTTTCAGGTTCGGAGGTGCTTATTATAATGTCGATATCGGAGTATTCATCGGCAGCAGAATATGCTCTTACAGATGAGCCTATTGTAATGACCGAAGTTAGATTTTCATCAGTCTGTGCTATATCCATAAGACGATTTTTTATTTCGTAATATCTGTCCATTATGTTCTCTCCTTTGATGTTATTTTTTCCATTCTTTCCTGCTGATGGAGTAAACCTTTGTCACGGTATTATCAGGGTCGGGATATTCCATAACAAACCTCATTCCGTTTTTCTCCGCAACACGGGCAGACGGTATGTTTGTGTACTTCATATAGGAATACACCTTGTCGAAATCATAGTTTTCAAATGCGTATTCTATACATCCGGCAGCAGCTTCCGTTGCAAAGCCCTTTTTCTGATATGCTTTATTGATATGATAGCCTATCTCGGGCAAAAGATCGCCGTTGATTTTCTGCATTGTGATACCGCAGTCGCCTATCATTTTTCCATTTTCTTTCAGTATGACTGCCCACAATCCGAAGCCGTCATTATGATATCTTTCGACGTTGCGCTTTATCCAGTTTCTCACTCTGTTTTCGTCAAAAGTATAAGGATAGTGCTGCATGATATCAGGATCGGACAGTACATCGTAAAGGTCTGAAAAATCGTCATCCGTAAGCTCACGCAGGATAAGTCTTTCTGTTTCAAGTATCATGATATAAGTCCTCTGTTCGATGTAATTCATTCTGTGAATATTCTTGAATCCATATTAAATACAAGCAGCCAGTTTTCGTTTTGTTTTTCCCATGTAGAGGTGATATGGAACAAACCTGCAAGATCGGCGTTTTCTGCGCTGTCTGCTACGGTTTTTACAACATAATGCACCTGAACGAGCGAAGCTGTTTCTGCTATCGTTTCAAAGTTCGTTATCTCAAAGGAAGAAATGCCAAACTCTCCGATAAATCCTGCATACTCCGCACCGCTGCAGCGCATACCGCCGCACATCATTACAGCATTTTCGGATACTATCTGCAAAAAGGCGTTTTTATCCTTATTCACAGCCGCATCCCACATTTTCTGTTCAAGTTCAAAAATTGTTTTTTCCATTTTCGGTTCCTCCTTTTATAATAGGTTATATATTTTATCACGGATTTTATAATTTGTCAACAGAAAAAACAAAAAATCTGCCCTTTTGTCTTAAAGAGCAGATTTGAATGTTGTAACTTATCCAAGCGAAGCCGTATCGGAAAGATAGATAGTATCCGAACATTTACCTTCCGTTTCAAAAATAATGATCGTATTTTTGCCTTTTTTCAAAAGCGGCGCAGGAAGATAGAGCCTTTTCTGCGGTCCGATGTCCCAAAATCTTCCGAGATTAAATCCGTTTATGAAAACTGCACCCTTTCCAAAGCCTTCTGTATCAAGGAAAGTATCAGCAGGCTCCGTCACGTCGAATTCAAACTTATAAAATGACGGCGCACCATTGGTATATCCGCTGTTAAAATCAATGCTTTCAAGCTGTTTTTCGTCCAACGGCAAGGGGAACATTTCAAATCCGAAATGTCTGTGGTCATTTATTTTGACTCCGTTTATAATTCCCTTTCGCTGATGTTCAAGTCCCGTACCGAAGTTCTCTCTGCCGATGTTTTCTACAAGCAGTTCAACTGTTCCGCCGCAGTTTTTTTCGGGAAATTCAAACTGTTCACCTATTTTTTCAGCAAATGCTGTAAAAGCATACTTACCGTTTCTGAACCCGAGCACTCTGTCAGCGGCGTTTTCACATCTTATATTATCAGCCTGTTCGTTTTCTCTTATTTTAAGCCGATAAAGAACGTAGCCGTAATAGCAGTCAAGTTCTTCAAAACTTAGAGGATAAAGCGACGATACAGGCTCGGATATTTTCCCGAGCGTACTGAAAAGGTCGGTTTTGGCGGTGCATTTTACCTTTCCAAAGTCACCTCGCTTTATTTTTGTTGTAAGCGGTATTATGTTAATATCGGTATACTTGGAAATAACCTCTCTGCAGATTTCATATTTCTTTGTAAGCTGTCCGTCCTCGGAAAGCGGAGCGTCATAGTCGTATGATGTAACATCGGCGGTATTTTTTCCGCTGTTTCTTCCAGCCATAAAGCCGAAATTTGTTCCGCCTTCAAACATATAGAAATTAACGCTGCCTAATTTAAGAAGTTCATTCAGTTCGTGAGCGACTTTTTCAGGTTCTGTTGTATGATGTTCCTCGCCCCATGCGTCAAACCAGCCGTTCCAGAATTCCATACACATGAGCGGCTTATCATCACCGATGAAACGTTTCATTTTCCCAAACTGCCATTCAGCTGATGAACCGAAATTTCCCGTAGGAAGAGCGCCGTCCACCATTCCCGACTTAAATATCGCTTCACTCCAAGGTCCGTCCGATGTAACGAACGGAACGGTTATCCCAAACTCACGCATCGTATCTCTCAGGAATTCAAGATATGCGGTATCATTTCCGTAGTAGCCGTATTCATTCTCTATCTGCATGAGAATGATCTTGCCGCCGTTTCCTATCTGATATGGCGCAAGCTTCGGCATAAGAACGCTGTAATACCTTTTCACCTCATCAAGATACGGCTGATATGAACAGCGCAGACGCATTTTCGGGTCTTTCAGCAGCCATGCAGGCAGTCCCCCGAATTCCCACTCAGAACAGATATATGGTGAGGGTCTTATGATAATGTAAAGTCCGAGTTCCTGTGCAAGCTCTATAAAGCGGCATATATCGTGCATACCGTTCCATAAGAATTCGCCTTTTTTGGGCTCGTGGAAATTCCACGGGATATACGTTTCGACCGTGTTGCAGCCGATGTTTACAAGCTTTTCAAGCCTGTCCTTCCAGTATTCGGGAAGTGTGCGGAAATAATGCACAGAACCCGATATTATCTTAAAAGGTTTTCCGTTCAGATAGAACTTGTCTTTGATCTCAAACATAATTAACTCCGTGATCGATTACTTTTTATTCTTTTTTTATGCCGATAACGACTGCTGCCGCAACAGCCGCTGCTGCAGCGCCGATCGCAATGGGAACAGTCGGAGATGATTTTTTGGTATTTTCCTGCTCTGATTCGGTTTCGGAAGTGTTTTCTCCTGTTGTTTCGGCGGTGTCAGCATCGGAAACAGCCTGTTCCTCTGCTGCCTTTTCTTCCTCAGCCTTTGCAGCGGCAGCTTCATAGTCATAAACGACCTGCGCTGCATCAACTGCACATTCGCCGCTCACTACTGTAAATTTGAGTGTGTGTTTGCCGTCATCAAGTCCGTTTACAGAAACGAATGACTGTCTGTTGGACATCTTTGGAACGTTATGTTCCTTTTCAATTACTTTTCCGTCTATTTCGACAGAAATAACGCTTTCTCCCGTCTGAACGCCTGTGAGAACAATTCCCGTACCCTCGAATTCTATTTCTGCAAACGCACCTTCTGAACCCTTTGAAATTGTTCGCTTGTAGTTTTTGAAGCTGTCCATCGTTTTGTGGTTCCAGCCATCGGTGCTGTAAGTAAATGCGCTGTCAAAATTATCAAGCTTGTTTACATACGGCGAAACTGTATCTGTTGCTTCCACCTTAACATTGTCAAAACAGCAGTTATTGTATGAGCTGTAAAGCGCCGCTCTTCCTGCGGAATATCTTGCTCCGTCAGCATTATAGTCAAGAACTTTTTCACCGTCAATATAAACCGATACATCATCATAAAGCGCTGATATCTTTACATTATGCCATTTGGAAGCGTCAAAGTCAACGATAACGCCACTCTCAACCGATTCTCTTCCGATGATAAATTTCCAGCTTCCGTCTTCGTAAAGAGTGACGCCATAACCGCTCTTTCCGCTGTCGGCGAGTATATATCTCATGCCCACACCTGCGTAGCTGTTTTCACCGTCAGTAAGCACATCTGCACTTACGCTGTAATTATACCAGCGGTCATCACCGAAAATGGTAGTTGGCTCAGGTGTACCGCCCCATTCGTCAGCCTTGATATCAAGGGTTATCTTTTGCATAAGCACCTTTTCGCCGTCTTTTTCGGTCACCTCAAATGCACCGCCCTCATCGGTAGTGTAAAGAGGAGCGCCGCCTCTTGCGGAAAGGAATTCATCGGTGTAGTTAAAATCATCGGAATACGGGAGAGAAAGAACAGTGTTGTCTGCTTCGGCGGGAACAGTGTACTCTGTTTC
>JBJEQL010000279.1:0-8870 GCA_051881735.1 Oscillospiraceae bacterium | reverse complement strand
GAGTACCTTTGATTTTTCGGTTGACCAGCCTGCGTGATATCCAAGCTCATCGGCACGTTTTGCAATGTTTTCTGCTTCCTTGCCGTAGCAAACGAGCAGGTCGATACCCTTTTGTGCGACATATTCGCCAATTTCGGCATGATATTTAGCCGAATCTTCGCCAAGCTCAAGCATATCTCCGAGAACGGCAACTCGTCTGCCGCCGTTTTCGGGTTCTATGTCACAAAGCATATCAAGTGCAGCTTTCATAGATGTCGGTGAAGCGTTGTAGCAATCGATAAGAAGCGTCTGCTGTCCTCGTTTCTGGATATTCTGGCGTAGCGAGTCTGACTGATATCCGCTCAACATTTCCGCAGCTGTAACAGGGTCGCATCCGACTGTGTGAGCAACTGTTATTGCTGCAAGCGCATTGTAAATATTGTGACGTCCGGGGGAATAGATAGTTACGTCCGTAATTATTTCGTCTTCGTGGTAAACATTGAAGCAGATACGGTCGTTGAAAGTCTTGATATCGTCTGCAATATAGTCGCATTTTTTGTTTTCGATACCGAATGTGATCAACTTGCGGTATGAGCTGTATTCATCGTATATTCCCCAAAGCAGTTTATCATCACCGTTGATTATAAGCGGAGCGTTTTTGTCTGCACCCTTGAGGATCTCAAGCTTTGCCTGAAGGATCCCCTCCTGTGAGCCAAGCTTTTCAATGTGTGCCAAGCCGATGTTCGTGATAAGGCAGACGGTCGGTCTAACGCATTTGGAAAGACGTTCGATCTCGCCGAAATCGGACATTCCCATTTCAATGACTGCAGCCGTGCAGCTTGAATTCATCTTTAACAGCGAGAACGGAACGCCGATCTCGTTGTTGTGATTTGCAGGTGTTTTGAAAACGCTGTGCTCTGAAGAAAGAGCAAGAGCGATCATATCCTTTGTCGTTGTCTTTCCGACACTTCCGGTCAGACCGACAACGATCGGGTTAAAGTTCATGCGGAAGAATCGCGCGATATCGAGCAGCGCTTTGCGTGTGCTTTTTACAACGATACATGGAACATTCAGGATCGCATGTTCGGTAATTGCAAGAACAGCACCGTTTCTTACTGCCTGTTCCGCAAAGTTGTGACCGTCGAAGTTTGTTCCCTTTATCGCAACGAACACACCACCCTTGACATTTGCACGGGTGTCGGAGAAAATTGCGTCAGCATTTATCTGCATATTAAGGTCGTGAACGCCCTGAGGCTTGCCGCCCGTACATTCGATGATATCGTTGATGGAGATTTTTTCATGAATATTCTCGTTAAAGCGTGGCTTCTTGTAATTTTTCATTATCTCTTCAACGATCTCTTTTTCGTCAAAATGAATGTGAACATTGTCTTTGAGTATCTGATAATCCTCATGTCCTTTACCTGCAAGCACGATAACATCATCTTTTTCGGCAATTGCTATCGCACGTCTTATAGCAAACTTTCTGTCTGTTATGCGGATATAAGGCTTTATTCCCGAAAGACCGGTGATGATCTCGTCAATTATAGCATCGGGGTCTTCGTTTCGGGGGTTATCTGAGGTAATAATGAGCAGGTCGGAATATTTTTCAGCAGCCGCAGCCATAAGAGGACGCTTAGTTCTGTCACGATCGCCGCCGCAGCCGAACAGACAGATAAGTCTGCCCTTGGTGTGAGCCTTGATCGCAGGCAGCATATTATTGAGTGCGTCCGGACTGTGTGCATAATCTCTTATAACAAGGAATCCCTGTTTGTCGGAGAGAACTTCGCATCTGCCGCTGACGCCCTTTGCGTGTTCAAGGGAAAGAATGGTATTGTTTATGCCAACGCCTGCTTTTACGCAGGCAATGATAGCAGCCATAGCGTTTGAAACGTTGTAAAGACCTATCATATTGAGCGTAACGGGGAAGCTTTTTTGCTGAACGTTTATCCAGAACTTTGTTGCGGTGCCTTCAGCACGGATCTTTTCGCAGGTTACATTTGCAGTTTCACGGGTCGCATAGGAAATGCGTTCGCAGCCGCTGCCTTTGATCTCCTCAAAAAGTCTTTTGCCATAGCTGTCGTCAATATTGATGATAGCAGCCTTGCAATGCTCGGTGAAAAGCTTTTTCTTGGCTTCGTAGTAGTTTTCCATGGTTTCATGGTAATCGAGATGATCCCTTGTGAGATTTGTAAAGATAGCAATGTCAAACATAACAGGACCTATGCGGTTCTGTTCAAGTGCGAATGAAGATACCTCCATTACGACCGTGTCGCAGCCCTGATTCATCATCTCGTTGAAAATGCTGAAAAGCTCGAAAACACGAGGCGTAGTAGGCGTTGATGAATCGGATTCGAACGGCTTTCCGCAGATAAGAACGCCTGTTGTGCCGACAAAGCCGACTTTGCGTCTGTTCTGTGTAAGGATATCCTTGATAAGAGTTGCCATGGTGGTTTTGCCGTTTGTTCCGGTAACACCGATGAATTTAAGGTGGCGTTCGGGGTGGGAGAACCATGCAGCACAAAGCAGACCGTAGAATCTGCGTGTGTCGGAAACGATTATCTGCTTTTTCAGCCCGAGGTCATGGTCAGCGATAACGCATACAGCGCCCTTTTCAAGCATTTCCTCGGCGGCAGTATGTCCGTCAAAGCTTTTTCCTTTTACGCATACGAATATAAAACCCGATTCAACTTCGTTTGTGTTGTCCGTTATTCCGAGAACCTCCTCGGAACCGAAGGAAAATGACGCATCTGACCGCATAATATCGGCAGTATCATTGATAAGCTCACTGAGTTTCATATAAAATCCGCCTTTCACCGTGGGAATTTATCCCTCGTCTTTGATGATGAAATAAACTTCGATGATCGTACCCTTTGGAACAACATCGCCTTCTGCGTAATTCTGACTGTGTGCTACTGCTCCGGCATGACTGGAAGCACCGTCGCCTGCCTTAAAGTTAAGGTCGTTCTGTGTTAGAGTGTAGTTAACATCGGAAAGCGACATTCCGATTACGTTCGGAACGGTCGTGTAGTCAGTTTCGGGGTTATCGTCTGTGTAAAGGATGACCTTGCCGTTTCGACGCAGCGAGCTTCCCTTTGCAGGAATCTGAGCGGTTACGGAATCGCCGTCACCGATGACTGTGTACTGAAGGTCGAGTGCTTCAAGCGTTGCGCCTGCAGCTTCGGGTGTCTGACCCTCAACGTTAGGAACAGTAACGCCAAGCTCTTCAAGCTCGTCATCCGTATATTCGGGATAGTAGCCGAGATAGGGGAGAGCTTCTTTGAATGTGTTTGAAACTACCGGGCAGGCAACAACGCTGCCGTAGTACATAAGCGCCCCGTTTTGGTCTTTTGCAGTAGGTTCATCGACCATTACAAGCATTATTATATCCGGATCGTTTGCAGGAGCGAATCCGCAGTATGATGAAACATAAAGGTCGGAAAGTCCGGTCTGGTTCATCTTGTCGATCTTTTCGGAGGTACCCGATTTACCGCCGATCGAATATCCCTTGATGTAAGCGTTTGAACCGCCCTTGTTGTTAACAACGGATTCAAGCACCTCACGCATCTGAGCGGAAGTTTCTTCGGAAATGACCTGACGTTTTATGGATTTTTCGGTGGTTTTTATAACGTTTCCGTTTGTGTCAACGATCTTGCTGACAACATAAGGAGTAACGAGGTATCCGCCGTTTACAACAGCTGCATAAGCGGTTATCATCTGAATGGGAGTGATCTTGCTTGTCTGACCGAACGAACAGGAGGCAAGCTCGACAGGGCCCATGTTATCTCTTTTTACATAGATACTGCTTGCTTCGCCGGGAAGATCGATCCCCGTTGGTTCGGTAAGCCCGAACGCTTCAAAGTATTTGCAGAAATTGTCTGCGCCAAGCGCCTGACCTATCTGAATGAAGGCAGGGTTGCAGGAGTTTGTCATCGCTGTGGTGAAATCCTGCGTTCCGTGGGAGTATCTTGACCAGCAGTGGATATCCTGACCGGCAACGTTAATTACCTGATTGCAGGTGAAGTTCGAATCGAGAGTGATAGCGCCCTCTTCAAGCGCAGCAGAACCGGTTACAACCTTAAATACCGATCCCGGATTGTAAAGTTCTGTAACGGCCTTGTTTTTCCATTGCTTTTCACGAAGGGCGGCATATTCTTCATCGTATTCGGGAGTTCCTTCAAGACCTGCAAGGTAGTTCAGGTCTTTCTTGGAATAAATCGAGTTTCTGTCGTTCAGGTCGAATCCCTCAACGCTTGCCATTGCCTTTATCGCACCTGTGTTTACGTCCATTATTATTGCGCAGGCACGTTCCTGAACGTTGTTTTCAATGACAGCCTGTTCAAGATATTTTTCCACATAATACTGGAGCGTCATATCAAGCGTAAGATAAACCGAGTTTCCGTCCTGTGATTCATATATTTTGTCGTTTTTGTAAGGCATCTCGTTTCCGAATGCATCAACGGCGGAGATTATCTTTCCGTCAACGCCTTTGAGATAGTCGTTGTAGTATGATTCAACTCCGTAAACTCCGTCGCCCTCATAGTTTGTGAAGCCGATGACCGAAGCGGCGAGCGTTCCCTGCGGATAGTAGCGCTTCGTATCAACCTCGGTGTAGATAAGGTCGCCGAGCTTTTCATTGGAAGCACGGAGAAGAATTTTGTCTGCGATAGGTTTTTCAATGGATTTTGCTACGCATGACCACTTGGAATCCGTGACCGAAAGCTTCTTTTTGATCTCTTCGGCGGTAACGTTGTCCAGTTCTTCGGTAAGTATCGTTACGCAGGCTTCTATCTTACGCTGACGTTCAGTCTTGCCTGTTTCCTCGGAGATCTTTTCGTCATCGGAATCCAACAGTCTGTGCGGATTGAGAATGATAGAGTAAACCGTTGCCGACTGGGCGAGAATTTTTCCGTTGGTATCATAGATAGAACCACGGTTTGCATTTACAACAGTACTCTGAAACTGATTGTTGTTCGCCATAGCCTGATATTTGGTGCTGTCTGTAACGGATATGCGGAACAGATTTATTACAATAACAACAGAAAAAGCGATCATTAGTGGAAAAATAACGAGATTGAGCTTTTTCTTCATTGAATTGTTTGGTCGAAGCGACAATTTTGATCTTCCTTTCGGGGTAGGGGCTTCATGGCTTATAATAAACACCATTTAAAATTTGGAAAAAATCCAGCCGACGATCTTGAATATATTGGATTTCGGCGCAGATTTTTTCCTGTATTTTATTGGTGTTTAGTATTATTTAGCAAAATGTGGGCTGCACCTGCTTTCCTGCCGTACAACCCCATTGCTGCAGTAGATTTTTGAGGACCGCTGAATAATGCAAAACGATTTATTCAATGGTTCATTTGTCTGCTGTAAAAATTCTATTTAATTAACCGCGGATATATTCCAGAAAATCTTCAAATGAATGCTTTATCTTTACAAAAAGATTTTCGCTGTCCTCCGGAATTTCAATTACGTTTCCGTTTTCAATGTTAAGATATTCTATCTGGGATTTGTCGAGCTTCTGCATACCGAGAACGTCAACGGCGTAATCCTCAACGGCTTTGAGTGCGGATTTGCTCTCGATAGCCGTCTGCATACGGACGTTTTCACTTTCAAGTATCATTACCTGATCGTTCAGCTTGTTTATATCAGACATAACTGTCGCCTGCTGAACCTTCGGATAAACCACAAGGCTGAGAACAAGAACAGCCATAACAGCGGTTATAAGTATTTTGGGGGCAGAAGCCGACTGCTGCGGTTTGGCCTTGCGTACAACGATCTTGGACTTTTGGCTTTCGGTAAGCTTCGGTGCCGCATTTTCATATTTGGATAAATCGTATGCTGCGTTTCCTCTGTTCATTTTACTTCCTCTTTTTATTTGTATCAAAGCTTTTCTATAACTCTTAGCTTTGCGCTGTGACTTCTTTTGTTGTTCTCCAGTTCTTCCGGGGTGGCTTCGATAGGCTTGCGGTTGACAAGCTTTCCTCTTGGTTTATTTCCGCATATACACTGCGGAAAATCGGGCGGACAGGTGCATCCTGTGCAGAAGCTTGCAAAACGCTGCTTAACTATCCTGTCTTCAAGCGAATGGAACGTGATTATCGCAAATCTTCCACCGCTTTTCAGCATATCAAAACCATCGTCAAGAGCCTTGTCAAGTTCATCGAGTTCGCAGTTTACAGCAATTCTGAGAGCTTGAAATGATTTCTTGCAGGGGTTCTTCTCACGCCTGAATTTTGCCGGTATTGAGGAACAGATAATGTCTGCAAGCGCGGACGTCGTTTCGATAGGCTTGTCCGCACGTCTTTTTATAATAGTATCAGCGATCCTTCCGGAGAATTTTTCTTCACCGTATTCCCAGAATATCCTGCGCAGTTCTTCATAAGAGCTTTCGTTCACGATATCCTTTGCGGAAATTCCGCTTTGTGACATTCTCATATCGAGCGGAGCGTCACCGCGGTAGGAAAATCCGCGTTCAAGCGTATCGAGCTGATGTGAAGAAACTCCAAGGTCGAGCAGGATACCGTCTGCTTCGGAAACTCCTTCTTCTGCAGCAATAGCTTTCATATCGGAGAAATTTCCCTTTTTAACAACAGCGTTATAAGGTGCAAGCCTTTCGGTCGCTGCGGCTATCGCATCAGGATCACGATCAATGCCGATAAGTTTTCCGCTTGTGAGGCGCTTTGCGATCTCGCAGGAATGACCTGCACCGCCGCAAGTACCGTCTATATATATGCCGTCCGACTTGATGTCAAGCCCTTCAATGCATTCATTGAGCATTACCGAAATATGTGAAAAACTCATATACTGCGCCTTTCCTTAAAAAGCAATATCCGAAAGAGCGTCCGAAAGCATCTCTTCCGAGATGGATTCGCTCATTGCGTTGAAACGAGCGCTGTCCCAAATTTCCGCACGGTTTATAACACCGAGAACTGTGACATCGTGATCAAGTCCTGCATAATCTCTGAGCTGCTGTGGAATAAGTATGCGTCCCTGTTTATCCGGTTCAACCGGGCAGGCTCTTACGATGAAGAGCTTGGCTGACTTTGCTTTTTCGCCGGTGAGTGTTTTAAGCTTTTCTGTAAAGTTTTCCCATTCTTCTTCGGAAAATACATAAAGGCAGCGGTCAAGTCCGATCGTGACGATGAAACTTAAACCAAGGCGCTCACGCAGCTTGTTGGGGAAAGCCATTCTTCCCTTGACATCAATTGTATGTTCGTATGTACCCATCAAAGTGTTTGCACCCAAGTTCTTCACCGCCTTTCCACATTGTTTTCCGCTTGATCTATGTCGAAATACCGTTATTAACGGTATAATTCATCGGGTTTTGCACATTTTCCACACATTTTTACACTTAGGTTTTCCACAGAGTGTGGAAAGTTAGGTGGAAAATCACCACTTGAACCCACTTTATGGGATATTTCACCACTTTATTGTTATTATACACCATTTGTAACTGATTTGCAACCTTTCAAAAAACTTTCTTCTGAAATTTTTGGATAAATTTTTGAGGGTAATTAGTGCATTTTTACTAAGTGAAAGTCTAATCTATAATGCACGGCAGGGAGATCCTGCAAGAATAGGCAGATTTATGTATTTCTGCAGATAAATATTGATAAAAAACGCAAGTTTGTCATTTTAAACAGTAGAATTAATAAAAAGTTCAATAATTATGTGCAAAAAAACTGTTGTATATATCGCTGTATTAATATATAATTAAAAAAACAGCTTGTTTTAAATTGGTAAATTGGTTTTGATATATTTTTGATATATTTATGAAAGGCAAGAGTGCGATGTTAAAAGCCATTTGTTTCAAGGCAGATCTTGAAAATAAGGACAGCGAGTATTATACCTTGGTCGCAGACCTGCTCGAAAGCGATATAGTCCGCCAGATGGAGAATTTCACCCACCACGGCAGAACGACCTGCTTTCAGCATTGTCTGAATGTTTCCTATTATAACTACAAGCTGTGTAAGCTTTTCAATTTAAATCAGAGAGCCGGTGCACGTGCCGGACTTCTGCATGACCTTTTCCTTTACGACTGGCATACATATAAACCTGCGGACGGCGAACGTCTTCACGGTTTTACCCACGCAAAAAAATCGCTTGAAAATGCGCAGAAATACTTCTATGTTTCCGCACTCGAAAGCGATATTATCGAAAAGCATATGTTTCCGCTTAATTTGTGCTCACTTCCGCGTTACCGTGAAACTCTTATTATCGTGTTTACGGATAAGCTTTGCGGCTCAATGGAAGTCGTTTCAAATCTTGCTGCAAAGCTTTCGGAAGTTGTACGCAGAAGAATTTTTTGTAGAAAAGCAAAGGCAGAATGATTTTATAGTGTGGAGTTTGGAGAGTGGAGTAAGGAGTTAATTTCATTTTTGACGCCTCTGCGTTCTATGGAAGTTGTTCACATCAGAATCATTTGCAGAGAATATTTTTAACTATATAAAAAAGCAGCCGCTTTTGACTATTTAAAGTCAGAGCGGCATTTTTATAGTTTTGAGTTTGGAGAGTGGAGTTAGGAGTTTTTTTGCCATAACTCCACACTCCACATTCCACACTATCATTCAAGGTCCTGCAGGTCTGCGGCGGTCAGGTCGTTCTCGATGTTGTCACGGGCGAGGTCGTTGTCTATCACAGCATAAACATCGGAGATAGGCTTTTCCTTTTTATGCGGAACGGAGTGGTAAACTTTCAGTGCAGGTGCGGAAGTTCCTGCGATTATTGGATTTGCCTTTGCGTCCGAGGTGTGCGCTCTGCCTTGTATCTGCGGAACTGCTGCCTGCTCGTTTTTAGGTTTGACGTGAGTTCGGTCTATACGGTTCATTCCTTGTTTTGACATAAAAAATCCCCCTTTGGATTACTGTAAAAATAGTATATCCATCGGG
>JBJEQL010000278.1:0-2263 GCA_051881735.1 Oscillospiraceae bacterium | reverse complement strand
GCTTCAAGGTTCGATAGCTCGTTTCAGTCTTCGGCGTTTCCGTGTAAGTTCCGCCTGCCTTTTTGGAATAAAGAGAAGTCCTGTTGACAGTAACCATGTTTGCGTCAAAATCAATGTCCTTCCATTCAAGTCCAAGAAACTCTCCCCTGCGGAAGCCGGTGTAGACAGCAAGAGTGTAGAACAGCACATATTTATAGTTGCTCTCGGGTTCCTTTTCAAACAACTCAAAAAGCTTCTGCACCTCTTCCAAGGTATAAACCTCACGTTTTTCACCGTCAGGCTTGGGCAGAGTAACCGCACGGCAAGGATTGTTCTTCACAAGCTGCATCTTAATTGCATAATCAAAAATCGTGGAGATCATTGAAATATGCAGCTTGATAGTCTTGGCAGAAAGCCTGCCGTTTCGCTTGTTTCGACCGTCACAACGCTTTTCTTTAGTCATTTCAAGTATGAATTTCTGAATATCACGGGGAGTAACCTTGTCAAGACGTAAATGTCCGATCGCTTTGTAAATGCGCTTGGACATATAGCGGTAACCCTCAATGGTCTTGGGCTTAAGCTTTATCTCGGCATATTCCTTGAACCACTGTTCCGTAAAATCTTCAAACTTGATAGACGAAGTGACATGACCGTTTATGCAGTCCTCTTCGAAATTGACAACGGCTTTGCGAAGAGCCTTTTCAATCTGCCGTTCGGTCATGCCCGGTTCAGGTTTCCAAGTCATTGACTGTTCAACCTGATTGCCTTTTGAATCATAACCGCAGGAAACTCTGATCTGATATGTATTCCCGCGCTTTCTTACAAAAGCCATAAATATTTCACTCCTTCATAATTGATCGCTTTGTATGTTTTAAAAAATGTGAAATGTCCTTACTTAATGTTGTCAACAAAGCATGCTAATACAATTTAATCAAGAGCAAAATCTACACTATATATTTAAAGATCCGCCGATTAATTGCAATTCTGTCACTTTTGGAATACCAAAATAAACGCCATGCTTTTTTCTGCGTTTCTTTAAATATAAGCTTATTGAATTCCGCCGCCGAGCATAAACTGTCCGAACGGCGGAACTCAAAAACTGTTTGTAAAATGTCTTTTCACTAACATCCGAAACTGCCGGGAACTTGTCTTATGAATATAGGACACATTTAAAAGTTACGACATTAGGAAAAGCTGCTTAATTCGCTGTAAGAGTTTTGCCGAAATAACGGCAGAGTCGTTTTAATCAACGACCGACTTGTTATCGGTGAAACCCAAATACTCACGAAGAGAATTAAAGTTTACCAGGAACTTACCATTCTCACCTTCGCCTGAACGAATGCTAATCACCTTGTTCTGTTTAATCATCTTACGGAGTGTATACTCACTCAACCCAGGAATACGCGCTTTACACTCTTTTATAGAGAGCATTTCTTCCTTTTTGTCAGGAGTGTTTTCTGCAGGTGATTCGGGTTTTGCAGCATAACGAGCGGCTAAATCACCAAGCATATTTGCTACAATTCTTTCAACATTTGATTCTGTCATTGTTAATGACTCCTTTCTGTCAATACTTGTCTTCTCACTAATTTCGTTATGTATTACGTCTTTCATTTTGCCTCCATTCTTAGTCACAATATAATGTTGAATATTACGTATGAAGCATTAAGCAATAATTCGAATAACTGCATTTCGTAAGCTTTTTCGACATCAGATTTAACTTTTTTGACAATTGGGGGACTCTTGCAGCAATAAAAAATGACCGTAGATCAAACCAACATACACGAACGCAGTAAGATGATCACGGTCAAAAAGTTTTGTAAAAAACTTTAATGTCGTATCATTCTTCTGTCGTTGTACATGTCGTTTTGTAATAATGAAATGTAGATTATCGAGTAATTGCTTTCTGCTTGCTGAGAATTATAACTCGTATTTTTTTAAATTGCAATACTTTTTTAAAAGTTTGTGTAATTTGCGAGTTATGTCTTTTTTTGCCGGATTTGCGCATAAAAAATCAATCCAAAATAAAAATGCTTAAACCATTGATTATACCGTCGTTTGGGAGTTTTTTAATATTTAAACCGTTTATTAATATAGTATGAATGCTTTGTGTTTTTTCTCATTTATGAGGAAAAAATTTTTTGAGGAGGAGAAAATCGCCTTTTTGTGCAATATGCACAAATTGCCAGTTGTTGGCAAGTAGATAATCTTTACACCAATATCCAAATTCACGCCTCAAACGACTTGCAAAGCAGGAGATAAGTTTCATAAGCATCTAAAACAGTCT
>JBJEQL010000277.1:0-8917 GCA_051881735.1 Oscillospiraceae bacterium | reverse complement strand
TGAACATATCGCCGAAAGGTGTATGGCCGCTGTCGGAAGGACGGCTCATCATCATATACTTGCCGTTGATCTTTCTTGGGAACATAACGCCGTTTCTGTTGAACGGAAGATAAGCGTTTTCGCCCTGCTTAAAGGTTTTGAAATCAGTTGTGGTTGCAATGCCGATAGTCGGCTTCCAGCCGTAAGCATTACACCATGTTACGATATATCTGTCTTCGCCTTCGAGCTTGCATACACGGGGGTCATATCCGTACTGCCACTCTGCAACCTCGGGAATATCGCACTCGAAGTGGATTCTTTCCTCATTGATATCCCAGTTGATACCGTCCTTGGAGAAGCCAACGTGAAGTTCCATGTTTCTTTCTCTGTCGTCAACACGGAAAACGCCTGCGAAGTTGTAATCGCCGTTCTTGAAAGGAACAACGGAGCTGTTGAAGATAGAGTTGGAAGGCTCTCTGTAACCGTTAGCCTTCTTGACCATGATCTGATCTCTCTTGATTATAGGGTTTGCGGAATATCTCCACACTACATCTCTGCAATCAGCAGGCTTTTCCTGCCAAGGAATGTTAGGCATCGATACGCCGTTAAGTACTTTTACGTTCATTGGTTTGACCGCCTTTCGTTATAGTTGATTTTATTGACAACCTAAGTCTTTTTTATTATACATTATCTCGAAACAAAAATCAACAGCAAATTTTATACTTAAAGGTATAAGTCACAAAATGTTTAGAATTGAAAACGTATTCATTATTTTTGTGGTATCTCAAAGGTTTTCAAGTTCACTTGGAGATGTAACTACCGGCTTTCCGTCACGGTCTAAAAGCGGAGTCAATCCGCCTGCATATCCTGCAAAATGGAAGAAATAATTCACACCTGTTTCGGTGTCGACCCAAATCTCGCTGCCCTCCATTGTTCCTTTTCCGTATGTTTTTACAAATCTTTTTTCCTTGCTCATATTATGATACCTCCACTTTGTATGTTTTGCCCTTTTCTGTATCAAATGAAACCGCACCGCCGTTTTCGCTGACGGGAACGCTTTCGACGCCGCAAGTCACGGAAATTCCGCTTCCAACAACCTTGCATGGATTTCCACAATCGGACAGTATCTTCAATTCGGTTATCCTGCCATTCTCCCATGAGAAATCAAGCTCAAAACCGCCTCTTGCCTTTATACCTTTGAGCGAGCCGCTTTCCCATTCGGTAGGGAGTGCAGGAAGGACGTTTATCTCGCCGCTGTGGCTCTGAATAAGCGCTTCGGCAATTCCTGCACCTCCGCCGAAGTTTCCGTCTATCTGGAACGGCGGATGCATATCAAACATATTTATCGACGTTGATCTTGACAGCAGTGCACGGACATTCTCTCCAACCTTTTCACCGTTGCCAAGTCTTGCCCACATATTTATTATCCATGCCCTCGACCAGCCTGTGTGACCGCCGCCGTGCGAAAGTCTGCGTTCGAGCGTTGCAACCGCAGCATCGGCAAGCTCAGGCGTTTTACGCAGCGAAATCAGATCTGCAGGATAGAGCGCAAACAGCTGTGAGATATGGCGATGTCCCGGTTCGACCTCGTCATAATCTTCCGCCCATTCCATGATCTGACCGTATTGACCAATTTCAGGCTTGGGCAAGCGTGAACGCAGCGAGCGCATCTTTTCTGCATATTCGCTGTCTATGCCGAGTATCTCAGCACTTTCTTCCACGGCTGTGAAAAGACAGTTCAGGATCTGACTGTCCATTGACGGGCCCTGACAGAGCGAACCCTGCTCGCCGGTCTTTGTTATGTATGTATTTTCGGGAGAGGTGGATGGACTTGTAACAAGCTGTCCCTTTTCGTTTTCGATGAGGTAATCCTCGAAAAACTCTGCCGCTTCTTTGAGTGTATCATACTTTTCTGCGAGGAATTCCTTATCCTGCGTGAACTTGAAATGTTCATATATATGCAGACAGAGCCATGCAAGACCCATCGGCCATACAGTTGCAGGCATCCATCTGTCCTGCGGCGCTGTATCGCCCCATATATCGGTATTATGGTGGCAGACCATGCCCTTGCAGCCGTACATCTCACGAGCGGTTACACGTCCATTCTCTCTCATTCGCTCGATATGGTCGAAAAGCGGAGTATGGCATTCGGAAAGGTTCTGTATCTCTGCGCCCCAGTAGTTCATTTCGGTATTGATGTTTATGGTATACTTACCGCCCCACGCAGGCCACATATCTTTGTTCCATATACCCTGCAAATTCAGCGGCAGCGTTCCTTCACGGGAGCCGCTTATCATCAGATAGCGTGAGAAATTGAAATACATTTCGGCAAGCTTGTTGTCATTGCCGCCGCTTTTGAACAGTTCAAGTCTTTCATCTGTCGGAAGAGCCGAGTTTCCGCTGCTATTGTCGCAGAGGTTAAGTTCTGCACGGTCATAAAGCCGCTTATAATCAGCAATGTGACGTTCAAGCAGCGTTTCGTATGACTTTCTCTGCGCTGTTTTAGCTTCATTCAAAGCCTGTTTCTCATAATTTCCCGTGTGGAAAGCGGTCTGACAAGCAAGAGTGATAACCGCTTCGTCTGCGTTTTCAACTCTAATGCGTGTAGCGTCCGTTACACCGCTTCCGCCCGATGTTTTAACCGTGACAGCAGTTGCGTATGGTATTCCGTCTGTCACGGTGAAAAGGAGCGTTGATTCATCGTATGCTTCGTTCTTGTCATAGTCATCGTCAGAACCGTCAATAAAAGCTTCAAATGAGATCATGCCCTTTTCGCTTGCCGAGAAGCGTATTACCATGACATTATCGGGTGCAGAAACGAAAATTTCTCTGCAGAACTTCACATTGCCACTTGTCCACTCCGTTTTTGCAACAGCCGATGAAATATCAAGGCTTCGCTGATAGTTTTCCGAATCCTTGCCGCCGTTCTGTAAGATATGAAGGTCGCCCATAGGGTGATAATGACGCTGCTGTTCATTTCTGCCGTAAAATGCGTTCTCACAAAGGGTCTGCGCTTCGGTTATTCTTCCGTCAGCGATCAGCTTGCGTATTGTACTAAGACTTTCTTTTGCCTTGGGATTATTTCTGTAACGGAAACCGCCCGACCAAATGCTGTCCTCGTTGAGCTGGATAAGCTCCTCATCCGTTCCGCCGAATATCATTCCGCCGATGCGTCCATTTCCGACGGGAAGAGCCTCGTCCCAGTTTGCCGCAGGCTTTTTATACCATAAAACATTTGATGATCTGTCCATAGTGACCTCCGATAATAATTATTGTAAAAATTATAACATATTCTCCTGCGAAAAACAAGCGGTTTATACTAATTCCAAATCGTTCTATAGACAAAGCCGACAGATAGAATAATCCAAGTCAAGGATGACGACTGCAGGAAGGCTTTATGCCCTTCATTGCAATAGCATTGCAACGGAGTCAGACGCAGAATTGGATTATTATAGCCAAGGATTTAGTCTTACGGTTGATTTGGAATTAGTATTACTGTCAAATAGCAACAAAAAACCACTTCCGAAACAAAAGTCGGAAGTGGTTTTGAATTTGTATTATTCTAAACACCATTTAAAATATGGAAAAATTCAAGCCGATAATCTCGTAACTGTTGAAAACAGTTTTATATTGGATTTCGGTGCAGATTTTTTCCCGTTTTTTACTGGTTTTTAGTATTACATACCGGTAAGACCTGAACGAGCAATACCTTCTGTAAAGTTCTTCTGCAAGCATATATACATAACGAGCATCGGAAGGATCGAGATAAGGCATCCTGCTTCCATCCATACAATAAGCTCACGGACATTCGGTGTTTCATTACCGAAGATAATTCTTGCAAGGTTTGCGTCAAGGTTCTTGAGCATAAGTGCAATAGTCTTGTTATCGGTGAAGAACGATGTGGAAACATAGTAATCGTTCCAGTACCAAACAACTGAAAGGAGGAATACTGTAAGGAATGTTGAACCGGCATTCGGTACCATTACCTGAACGAAGGTTCTGAAAGGCGAGCAGCCGTCAAGGTATGCTGCGTCCTCAAGTTCCTTAGGAAGTCCTCTGAATGACTGTCTGAACAGGAATATGAACAGACCTGCACGGATTCCGTTTGCTGTCAGAGCGGGCATATACATTGTAACGCCGCTGTTGATCAGATTGATGTAATTTCCTGTGATCGCATGATAGATTCCAAGTGGGTTAAAGTAACGGAAGAACATATACTGCGGAATAAGAATGATCTGTGAAGGTACAAGGATCATCAATATTACAACAAAGAACAGAATGTTCTTTCCCTTGAACTGAAATCGTGCGAATCCATAACCTGTAAGTGCACAGGTAAGTACCTGAAGTATCGAGCAGCCGATATTAAGCACCAGCGTATTGACGAGCGTATGACCGAAGTCCATCGCTGTTGCAGCCTCTTTGATGTTGGAAAGGATAAGTGTTTTCGGTATCCACAAGATCGTCGGGTCGTTCATTTCCGCACGGGGACGGAATGCAGCGGAAACCATGAAGATAAGCGGATAGATAATGATGAAACAAAGACCGAATACGATAAGTCCTCTTGCGATAGGCCATACCGCATCAAACACTCTTTTTCTCTTCAGATATTTCTGTTCCTCGGGAGAAAGAGATTCAAGACGCTTTTTAAAGCGTTCTCTTTTCTCCTTTCGGGTCATTTTAGGTTCTTTTAATGTCTGCCGGGTCGATCCGCCGGAGCGTTTTGCTAAACTTGCCATATTTTATTCTCCGCCTCCTTAATCATCATACCAAACGAGCTTATTCATAATTGCAAAGATGATTCCGAGAGCAATAAGAATAATTCCAAAATAACTCCACGCCATTGAAGCGGCATAGCCGTACTGCCAGTCACTCTGAACATCAAGCACACGAGCCATTACTTCGTTTGTCGGGTCTGTGAATGAGTCAATTACCGTATAAACGATGTTTACAAGGATCATCGGGGAAACGTAAGGGAGAGTGATCTTCCAGAAGAATTCCCAAGCGGTTGCGCCTTCGATAGCAGCAGCTTCCTTAGCGGAAGTAGGGATACCCTGCAATGCTGAAAGGAAGATAATGATCTGAATACCGCACTTCCAAACGAGGTTAAGGATATCAGATGTTACTGTTGTCAGCATTTCGGTAAATTGCGTTCCGAATCCGTAAATTCCGACAAACTCAAGCAGCTGGTCAACCATGTCCGCTTCAAACATTGTCGAGAACTGTTCTGCGCTGTTGTTACCGTTTGTGTTAAGGTCGCCTGTGATGATAGCATAAACAGGACCGGTTGCAATGATAACAGGGAGGAAGAATACAGCTCTTGCGAAGCCTCTGCCTCTGAACTTCTGATTGATTATGATCGCAACGAACATCGAGAATACAACGATGATCGGAAGGTTCAGCGCCATATCCTGCAATGCGCCAACGAGATACTGTCTGAATGTCGGGTCAGTCATGAATGCTCTTTTGTAGTTGGCAATTCCGACCCAGCTCTTTGCAAGATAGCCTGTTTCCGGAGCAACATCATTGAATGAATAGTAGAACGATTTGCACACCGGAATGATGAAAAACATCAATGCACCGATGAACCAAAGGGCGATAAATCCGTAGCCGTAAAGCCCTTTTTTCTTTTCATAGGATAGTTTGTGTCTCATTTATCCTATGACCTCCTTCCCGATGTAATCGTACAGACTATAAGTATTGCTGCCCTTAGTAACAGTTCTGTCTGCATAATTTACTGTGATCTTTGTACCGTTTGAATAGGTAGTTTCCGTATTTCCGTTAGGAAGCATCTTGTAACCGGTGATCTGTTCTTCCGAAACATCGGAGAGGATCTCCTTAACGAAGGTGTAAACGCTTGCAGCGTCTTTCTTCCAGTATTCTGCGTCTGCATAGAAGTAAACGTCATAACGTGTATCTTTAAGCTCATTAGCTTCTTCAGCCATAAGGTCGAAGTTCACGGAGCTTCCTGCCGCAACTGCGGAGAGGATAACATCGCCAATCTGAGCCTGACCGTTAACAGCTGCTGTAGAGTAGGACTTCAAGCCGTGCATAACGATCTGATACAGCGGAATATCGGCGTCAAAGATGTCAAATTTGCTCGAATTGAGCGGTACATCGGTGATTCTGTCAACGTACGGGAGAACATAAGCGTTAGCTCCGTCTGCGAGAACCGAGCCGACCTGATCGTCAAGCTTCTGATAGCCTTCCTGAACGATCGACTTCATCATTTCTCTTGATGTAGCCTTCCTGCCGTAGTCGCCGTAGATAACTGTTGATGCAGAACCGACGGAAATGTTATTAAGACCATATTTGCTGTAGCTCTTTGCAAGGTTATCGAACATTTTCTCATAAGCCTTAGGAGCGAGCAGCGACATTGCGTCATAGAACTTATTTTCAATTCCGTAAGCAAGGTCGTATGTGAACTGTCTTGAATAAGCGTTTGAAACTCGGATCGCGGTATCGGTGATTGTCCAGTAGCCGTTGCCCGATTTAAACGTGAGATTCTGAACATTTGGATAAATGCTGATGTTATTGCTTTCAGCGTAGCTTAAAAGGTCATTGAAGTCCGACTTTCCGCCGAGTTTTGAAGCAGGCTTTGCCTTGTCTGAAACCTTTTCGCTTATGTCTGCGGAAGTCCATTCGTTGTATGTTGCAACGATATTGTCTGCGCCGTCAGCGTTAAGTTCTGCAAGAATATCCTTTGCTTCGTCAAAAGTTGTAGCAGCGTGCTGCATTGTTACAGGCAAGCCGAGAACGGATTCCTTTTTAAGTGTTGCACCGTAGAGATCAACATAAAGCGGAACATCCTTGACGGACTCGGACTTTGTTACGCCGTAGTCGCTTGTGAGATAATCTCTGTACTTTTCAGCGATATCAACATAATCAATGTCGCTCTTGTCGGAATTTGAAACCGGATAGTAACGAACTTCTATCTCGGGAACAAGAATACCTCTCTTCTCAAAAACCTTGAGCGGAGTGTCGTTGCTGGCACCCATCTGGTATTCATCGCTTGTTCTTATCTCGAAATCAAAGTAACAGCTGTTGTAATCGGTCTTGTTCTGACCGGAAACGTAAGCATTGATCGATGCGGCTGTGTCGCCCTTGTCTGCAACTACCATCATACCGCTGTTTCCCTTAACGATACCGTACATCGGGAGATAGATCTGTTCGGTAACTGCAGGAGCAGTCTGTTCAACGGGTGTGATATCTCTGCCGTAAACCTTTGAGGAGTAGGTCTTAAGACCCGTCTTTCCGTTGTTGAAGTTAATGAGTGCACCGCTGCCGTCAGGGATAACGAAATATCCGCTTTCATCGGTAGTTGCAGCGCCGAATGTTGTCATAAACGCAAGCTTTGTTGTGAGCTTGTCACCGTCCTCTTCCTTGATCTCGGAAGTATTAACGCTGAGTTTAAGATAATCATCTTCAAGGGTATATGTAACAGGAACAGTTATCTTAGCGGCATTGTATTTGTAGGTTATCGTGATCCCGTTAGAGACGTTGCTGATCTTAGCTTTACCCTTTACCTTGCTGTTGGCAGTCGTAGTTTTACGCTTGGAAGGTTCACCATAGGTTACGACCATTCCGGCTTTAAGCTCTTGGATCTGAGCCTTTTTACCTGAAGAAGCGTCCGCATTGATCGGATTTGACCACCAGATCTTGCCTGTGTTCTTATCAACGAGAGCAAGAGTTACTTCTGACTTGTTCACATACAGCGCAAGCTTGTCATTTTCAGCAACAAGCTCTGCAGCTGCAAGTGCTTCTTCCTCAGTTCGGATAACGACCTCTTCATCGGAAGCCTCTTCCTCGCTGTCCGCCTCTTCTGTTTCAGCAGCCTCTGTTCCTTCATCGTCTGAGAAAGCAGAGATAGTGAAAACTGAAGTCATCATTGCGGCGCAGCAAACGCAGGCAAGTATCTTCTTTATATTAATTCGCATTTATTTCACCACTTTTCGATTTTAGAATACTATACACGGAAACGATACGAAAGCTCCGTATAGATTGAAAATACAAAGATAAGTACCTGCTGGAACAATGTAAGTACAAGAACGAGCAGGAACAATATAGCGATCATTGCAAGTATTGTCAGCAATATCAGCGCTATCGTCTTACCGAATGTGAACTGATGCACCGCTTTCATTGCCGATATCACCAGTACGAACGACCAGCACAATCCCAATATTTCAAACAGCTGGATGAAGATATATTCATCCTTGATAAGAAAATGGGAGAGCAGCGTTCCGATGAGATATCCTGCGATATACGGCACTAAAGCATAAGCGCTGTAAATAAAGATCTTCTTCATCGTACCCTCTCCGGTGAAGAGAGTACACATTGCCCAGTTTGCAACTACCCATACCAAGAAAAGTATGAAACTTCGGAAGATATAGGGAACTATATTGAATACTTTGTCATAATCGGAATAATACTGAAAACCGTAAAGTCTGCTGTATGCGATCTGCTGGAAAAACAGTAAGAATACGATCACCCATGCGATCTTCATCGAGCCTTTTTTCTTCCAGCGAAGGTCTTCAAAGCCTTCGAACGGATGCATTATAACATGTTTGACGAATTGACCCTCTGTTAAATCGAGCATATTATGCACCGCCCTTTCCGCTTGAATTCTGCTTTCTCTTCTTTAAGATCTTCTTGGTTACCATATAAGCAACGATAATAACAATCAGAACAATTACTATCAGCGTGAAGTTCTGCTTCAGCCACTGATCACGGTAACCCTCAAATGCCTTGTTGTAACGTCCTCGGCTGATAGAGATCTTGAAATACTTCATTGCCTCTTTATATTCGCCTCTGTTGAAAAGCGCATTGCCGATTCCGATATAAGCACGGCGGTAGTTTCCGTCATACTTCAGAACAGCCTGCCAAGGCTCGTAGGATTCATCGTACTTACCTTCGTTATAGAGGTTTGAAGCTTCTGTAACGA
>JBJEQL010000276.1:0-2290 GCA_051881735.1 Oscillospiraceae bacterium | reverse complement strand
CACACCGCCGTTTCTGCTATAAGCAGGCGGCGTTTTTCTTTTATCCCGTCAAAAACAAACATGAAAACTTCCCAGCCGATGATGATATAAGCCGCAATAAACGCAAAAAGCTCCATTGTTTCTGCGCCAAAGCGTCCTGCAATAATACCGAGCACAGCAAGAAGCACAGTTACAACCGCCTGACATATAAACCTTACAGATAATTTCTTTGGTGCAGGGATATCCTCTCCGTCTGTGTTTTCGGTCACAACTATTTTTTTATCCATTGCTCCGATATAACCCGTGACTGCGCCCTTAACCACTTTTTCCGAGCCACTCTGCGAAAGCGTTATCACAATGATCTTTCTGCCGCTGTCAAATTCTGCGGTTTCAACGCCGTTCATATTTTCGGCAAAGGCGCAGGCTCTCTCACCTATCTCGTCACTTTCGAGGTTTTTCAGCCTAAGTTTTATTTCCATAGCTCACCTTTTACAAAAACGCCCTGCTAAGGGGAGCCCCCTTGGGCAATTCGCAGTTACTCTACGAAAAGCTCAAAGTTGGCAGCTCGGTACCAATAGAACTTCTTTATCGGTACTTCCCTAAACGCAGGGCGTTGATTTTATTCTTCGATATCTGCTGTAGCGTCATTGCTGACGTTCGTTTCGGGAGCAGTATATACAGGAGCAGATGATGTTTGCTTAGTTTCTTTCTCGATCTGTTCAAGGAGCGATGTGATGTCGATCATCATTGTTCCGTTTTCACCGCTTGCAACGGTCGGAAGCTTGCCGTCCCACTTGTCTATGTAGCTCATAAGGAGGATCTCGGGCGTTATCTGCTCGGATTTGAGTCTGTAAGCTTCTGCCTCCGCCTGTGCTTCGGCAACGGTCTGCTCAGCCTCAACACGAATTCTCTGGAGATCCTGTTCAGCCTTGAGGGCATTCTGCTGTGCAGTCTGCTTTGCTTCAACGGCAGCGTTGTATTCATCGGTGAAATCGAATGAAATGATGTTGAATATCTGAACATCGATTCCGTATGAGCTTATCTTTTCTTTAAGCTGTTCGCTCATAAGGTCGCTGACGTTCTGACGGTTTGTGATAAGCTCCTCTGCGGTAAAACGTGCAGTTACAGCCTTTACACATTCCTGAACGGCAGGAATTATGATAACGGATTCGTAGTCCATGCCGATATTTTTATACACAGATGCAGAATAGGAGTTCATGACCTTGTAGTTTACCGCAATGGTCGAGCGAACTGTCTGCAAGTCCTTAGATGCGGAAGAACAGTCTGCCTCTGCTTTAAGCACACGGTTGTCAACAAGAACGATCTTCTGAACGAACGGTATCTTAAAGTGAAGTCCTTCCGACAGAACGTTATCGGAAACCTTTCCGAATGTTGTGACAACTCCCGAATGTCCTGCCGTTACCGCTGTAAACGAATTAAGCACGACTACAAGCAGTACAAGTATAACAACGACCGTTCCAACGATCTTGCCTGCCGATTTTCCTGTTTTTACGTCAACAACATTTCCGTTTGCATTTACCATAATAA
Organism: Oscillospiraceae bacterium; assembly: GCA_051881735.1. Classification (GTDB taxonomy): domain Bacteria; phylum Bacillota; class Clostridia; order Oscillospirales; family Ruminococcaceae; genus UMGS363. The sequence continues at coordinate 763 of JBJEQL010000276.1, read as the reverse complement.
TTCTGTCCTTTCGTCATTATTCTTCATTGTCATCGGGGAGATCGCTTTCGTCAATTTTCTTGTTGTCAACGCCGAGGCTGTAGCTTTCGATATCATCGGGATCGTCGATATAATAGCTGTAATCCTCAACCTTTGATTTGGTTCTTGCCTTGCAGGATTTAACGAGCGCAACGATTGCAACAGCAAGAGCCGCAGCGGAAAGAACCATGCTTATAACTCCGAGAGTTATTGCGATCGCTTTTACTTTTTTTACATTGTACTGCGAAAGCTTTGCCTTTGTGTTGTTGATCGCAGTCTTTGTGCTGTCGATTTTTTCTCCGAGCATATCCTTTGTGCCGTCAATAAATTTTTTTGCATTAATTACTTTTTTGATGATCATATTCTGTCCTCCAAAAAATTATTTATCTTCAAGCGATTTAAGCGCTTTGGCTTCATCACGGTCTATCTTTATCTTGCCGTCACGGATGACCGTCACTTCGGACTTGTCGAAGGTAACAGCAGGTTCATCGGATCTTTCCGGCTTGACCTTAAGCTTTCCCGTAAGAAGATTAACTTCTTCAACATAGCCCTTGAATTTTTCCGTGCTGACGTATGCACCGACCTTCGGTGTTGTTTTAAGCAGATCTTCATAAGCTTCCTGCTCGTGCTTTAAGCAGCACATAAGCCTTCCGCAGGTACCCGATATCTTTGTCGGGTTTAGCGAAAGTCCCTGCTCCTTTGCCATTTTTATCGAAACAGGCTGAAAATCGCCCAGAAACGCCTT
>JBJEQL010000275.1:0-9020 GCA_051881735.1 Oscillospiraceae bacterium | reverse complement strand
CGTGTTCAGGGCTGCTTTGTTTCGACAAAGGAAGTTGAAGCGGTCGTTTCGTTTATCAAGAGCGGCGGTCAGGTCGAATATTCGAGCGAGATAATCGAGGAGATAGAAAAAGCAACGCCCGTTCCGAAGGGCGAGGGCAAGGGGGACAATTCCTCCGATGTTCCTGTCGTTGACGGAAGCGATGAAGAGATCATCGACCGTGCTGTTGAGGTGCTTTGCGAAGCAGGACAAGCTTCTGTATCCTATTTACAGAGAAAGCTTAAGCTTGGTTATGCCCGTGCGGCTCGAATAATGGATCAGCTTGAAGAGCTTGGCGTTGTCGGCCCTTATGAGGGTTCAAAGCCGAGAGCGGTCATTATCACAAAAGATATGTGGCTCAAACGCAAGCTTATAAACAATGACACTATTTCGGATCCTATCGGTGACGGCGGCTCGGAGATCTTTGATGAGGTTGTTTCCGAAATGGAAGAGAATACTTAATGCGTAATGCTTAATGCGTAATTATTCTTGAACCGCAAATTGATTGTAATTCCGTAGGGGCGGATTCCATATCCGCCCGTTCAAGGTACGATGTATTTGCCGTTTTGGTGCATTTTGTAGGGGACGGGTTTCCCGTCCCGTTGAAACGATGGATCGTTTTTTAATAATTCCGAATTAAGACGAGGAAAATTTCGTTTTTCGTGATGCATTTGCGATTTATAATAATTCCGCATTACACATTCCGAATTTAAATTGGGGGGATTGGATATGCTGAAAAAGATTATTGATGCTTTTTATGATTTTGTTGACTATGGTCCTTTTTCGCGCCTTTCTTTCAAGAGAAAAGCGCTTATACACCGCCGACCGCTCCAAATATCGAGAAAAAAACAGATACTCCGTATATACCGCCTAATGTGGAATACGCTTCACCGTTGCCGTTAAAGGGTAATTTCATAAAAGATCATATAATTGATATTATTGGTATTGCGCTGACGGTATCGTTGTTTTTTATTGAAGATCTTGCGATGCCTTTAGGTGTATGGACAATCCTTTTGTTGTATGGCGCACTGAGATTTATACCGATTTTGCGGATAATTCTGATACCGATAATTTTGGCAGTGAATATTGCGGCTTACAAGCTTGTGAAGAACAATAAGGCGACAGGTATAATACCCTCGCTTTTTGGGGGAGTAATTGGAGGATATATTGCTATCCAAACGTCATACCGATCATATTGCGAAGAAAAAATCATCAGAAACATTTTCAAAGTTTTTATATGGATATGTATTCTTGTGGTGACTTCGGTTTTATTGGTTTTGTCCGGATATTATGATTTTTATATTTCGTGGTTTGGATAAAATTAAACAGCTATGCTGCTGTTCGCTTTTTCGCAACATATTTGCGGTTTAAAATAATTACGCATTACGCATTAAACAATCACTATGGTTTACGCAAAAAAGGAGAAAATATGCCGTTTTTACCTATATCAAAAGAGGATATGCAGGAGCGTGGGATAGAGCAGCTTGACTTTATCTGTATTACGGGTGACAGCTATGTTGACCACCCGAGTTTCGGTATCTCTATAATTTCAAGAGTAGTGGAAAGTCTTGGGTTTACGGTCGGAATCATTGCACAGCCCGACTGGCACAGTACCCGTGATTTCATGAAACTTGGAAAGCCGAAGTATGCGTTCCTTGTGACTTCGGGTAATATTGACAGCATGGTCGCACACTACACTTCGGCAAAGCGCAAGCGTTCCGATGACGCTTACACGGCAGGCGGAAAAGCAGGAAAGCGACCTGACCGTGCGGTCATAGTTTACTGCAAAAAGCTGCGAGAGGCTTACGGTGATATTCCTATCGCAATAGGAGGTTTGGAGGCTTCGCTGCGCCGTTTTGCACATTATGATTACTGGGACGATGCGGTTCGTCCGTCAATTCTTTACGACAGCGGAGCAGACCTGCTCATGTATGGAATGGGCGAGCATCAGGTCACCGAGATATGCACACGTCTTGCAAAAGGTGAGGATATACACGATTTAAAGGATATCCGTGGAACGGCTTATCTTGTAAAGCCTGTTGACACGCCCTACGGTGCGGTTGAATGTCCTTCGCTCAAAGCCTGTCGTGAGAACAAGGTGGAATATGCAAAGGCTTGCCGTATGCAGTACGACTGGCAGGACGAGATTTACGGAAAGACGATAATTCAGCGTCAGGACGATATGATGCTTGTTCAGACTGCGCCCTCTCCTGTGCTTACGACCGAAGAGCTTGATGCGGTATATGAACTTCCCTATATGAGGACTTATCACCCGATATATGAAAAGGAGGGCGGAGTTCCCGGAATAAAGGAAGTTGAGTTTTCCATTACGCACAATCGTGGTTGTTTTGGTTTCTGCAACTTCTGCTCTATCGCACTTCATCAGGGACGGCGTATTGCTGTACGAAGCGAGGAGAGCGTTCTGCGTGAGGCAAAGCTGCTTACAACGCTGCCGAATTTTAAGGGTTATATTCACGATGTAGGCGGTCCTACGGCTAATTTCAGACACACAAGCTGCGACAAACAGCTTGAACACGGACTTTGCAAGGGCAGAAAGTGCCTTGCGCCTGAGCCGTGCAAGAATCTTGTTGTTGACCACACCGAATATCTTGAACTGCTGCGTAAAGTAAGGTCAGTTCCAAAGGTAAAAAAGGTGTTTATACGAAGCGGCATACGCTATGATTACCTTATCGAGGACAAGGACGATGAGTTCATGCGTGAGCTTATCGAAAACCATGTCAGCGGTCAGCTTAAGGTTGCGCCCGAGCATTGTTCGGCTGCAGTTCTTGATAAAATGGGCAAGCCGCACATTGAAGCTTATAAGAAATTTCAGGATAAATTCTATAAAATTACAAATCAGGTAGGCAAGGAACAGTATCTTGTGCCGTATCTGATGTCGTCGCACCCGGGCAGCACGCTTAATGACGCAGTTGAGCTTGCGCTGTTCCTTAAATCGCTCAAAATGCGCCCTGAGCAGGTTCAGGATTTCTATCCTACTCCGGGAACGCTTTCGACTTGTATGTTTTACACGGAATTGGACCCCTACACGCTGGAAAAGGTATATGTTCCGAAAACGGCTGAGGAAAAGGGTATGCAGAGGGCGCTTTTACAGTATTTCCGTCCGCAGAATCAGCGCAGATGCATTGAGGCGCTGCAGAAGGCTCACCGCACCGACCTTATCGGAAACACGGCGGATTGTCTTGTAAAGCCTGATGCGCAGTATCTTCGTGAACAGAATGAACGCCGTCAGAAAAAGGTATCGGCAGGCAGGGGCGGAAGAAATTCTTCTTCGGGAAACGGAAGTGATAGAAATTGGCAGCAAGGAAAAGTTCATCGTCAAAGTCAAGGTCAAAATCGTCAGCAGCGAAACGCAAAAGCGCACAAAGGGAAGAGCAAAGTTTAAGGCGGCTTTTTCACAAGGGGCTTTCGGCTCCTGCGCTGATACTGCTTTTGTTGTTTGCTGCGGCATTCGTTTACGGAGCGTATCTTGAAAAAGCGCCCAAGGACGAGCCTGCGGCGGTTGTGAACAACTTCATCGAAAAGGACGCAGATCTGCAGATACATTATATCGATGTTGGGCAGGGCGACTGCGAGCTTATTTCCTACCGCGGAAAGAACGTGCTTATAGATTCGGGCGAAAGAGAAGCGGCTGAAGCTGTGTTTGCGGTTCTTGACGGACTTGGGATAGAAAAGCTTGATTATGTTATTGCAACACATCCGCATTCCGATCACATCGGGGCGCTGGATAAGATAATAGATAAATACGACATAGGGACGGTAATTGCGCCGAGGATAAAGGACGATATGGTCCCGACTACGAAAGTCTACGAACGGTTCCTTACGTCACTTAGCAAAAAAGGCTTGAAGCTTACGGCGGCAAAGGTCGGGGCGGTCTATTCTCTTGCTGATGAATACAAGGAGAATGATAACACGGCTTTTGAGATACTTGCGCCTGTGGGTGATGATTATGATGATCTCAACAACTGGTCGGTCGTTATAAGGCTTATACACGGTGATAATGCGTTCCTTTTCACGGGTGACGCAGAGAGGGCTGCGGAGAATGACATTCTTTCGGGCGGCGGAGATATCACCGCAGATGTACTCAAAGCAGGACATCACGGCAGTTCTTCTTCGACAAGCGACAAGTTCCTTGAAGCTGTATCGCCGAAAACGGTTATAATAAGCTGCGGTGACGGAAATTCCTACGGACATCCGCATGAGGAAACTATTGAAAAGCTTGAAGAAAGCGGAATAACCTATTACCGAACAGACATAAGCGGAACGGTAACGGTTTACTCGGACGGTGAAAGCATTCGGGTACAATGTGAAAAGCCGACCGAAACGGAAAAAGGAGAAACCGAAAAATGATGATAATTGACAGAATTGAAGGGCATACCGTTGTCATCGAGGACGGTGACAGGCGTTTTGACGCTGATATCTCGCTTTTTGACGGAGATATCCGTGAGGGTGATGTTATCGCAGAAAAGGGTGGACGGTATTTTGTCGACAGCAATGCGACACAAAAGCGCAGAGAGGAAATCATCAAGCTGCAGAACAGCTTGTGGGAATAAAGAGAAGGTGTAGATTATGCAGAAGGTTTTATTTGACGAATTAAGAGAAAGACTCCCGAAGCTTTCAAAGGGACACAAGAAGATCGCAGAGTATATGCTCAACCACTATGACAAGGCTGCATTTATGACGGCTTCAAAGCTCGGCAGCATTGTCGGAGTGAGTGAATCCACGGTCGTGCGTTTTGCAACGGAGCTGGGTTATGAGGGTTATCCCGAGCTTCAGCGCGCGCTGAAAGACTACACGAGCAATATGCTCACGACTGTTCAGCGAATTGACGTTATGAACGATCGTCTTGGCGATGTTGACGTTTATGAAAAGATCATAAGCATGGATATTGACAAGCTGAAAAAAACGCTTGAAGAGGGCGACAAGGAAGAATTCTACCGCACGGTGGACGCACTTTGCGCTGCAAAGAACATCTATGTCATAGGCGCACGTTCCGCTGCTGTTCTCGCACGTTTTCTGTCGTTCTATTTCACGATGATGTTCGAGAATGTAAAGCTTGTTCATACGACATCGACTTCGGAAATGTTCGAGCAGATACTCAACATCGGTGAGAATGACATTATGATAGGAATAAGCTTCCCACGTTACTCAAATCATACGGTAAAGGCTTTCAGCTATGCTTCGTCCAAGGGAGCAAAGGTCATTGCGATAACCGACAGCTTATCCTCTCCGCTTGCTGAATATGCGGATAACATTCTTATTGCACGAAGCGACATGGTTTCGTTTGCGGATTCACTTATTGCGCCGATGAGCGTTATAAATGCGCTTATTGTGGCTGTCGGCATGAGAAAACGTGATTTTGTGGCTGACAGCTATAGAAGGCTGGAAGAAATATGCGACGAATATCACGCTTATGACAGCGGTGACAACAGAAACAGCTTGCCTGCAAAGAAAAAGACGGACGATGAAGAGGTTTAATTTTTTCCCGAAAGGAACGGTCAGATAAATGGAGCATATCCATATCGGAGATGTAAAAATTGAAAAAACAGCGGCTCTTGCGCCTATGGCTTCGGTTGCAGACAGAGCGTATCGTGCTGTATGCAAGGAGCAGGGTGCGGCTTACATGGTTTCGGAGATGATCTCCGCAAAGGGATTATGCTATTCCGACAGAAAGACCGAGGAGCTTTGCACGGTCATTGAGAGCGAGCGGCCTTATGCGCTGCAGCTTTTCGGTGAAGACCCCGAATTTATCGGCAGGGCGGCGGCAAAGCTGATGAAATACAAGCCCGATATACTTGATATAAATATGGGGTGTCCTGTGCCTAAGATCGCAGGAAACGGCAGCGGAAGTGCGCTTATGAAGGACCCCGAGCTTGCGGCGGAGATAGTCTGTGCGGCGGTCAAAAACAGCGATGTTCCCGTTACGGTGAAGTTCCGAAAGGGCTGGGACGATGATAATGTCAACGCTGTGCCGTTTGCAAAGGTCATTGAGCAGGCAGGAGCATCCATGATAACTGTTCACGGACGTACTAAGGCGCAGATGTATCACGGAAAGGCGGATATTGACATTATCCGTCAGGTCAAGGCTGCGGTTTCGATACCCGTTATCGGCAACGGCGACATTGACTCGCCCGAAAGTGCAGTTGCGATGTATGAAAAGACAGGCTGCGACCTTGTTATGATAGGCAGGGGAAGCTATGGACGGCCGTGGTTATTCTCGCAGATAAAAAGCTATATGGAAACGGGTGAATATGCGCCCGAGCCTACGCTTGAAGAAAAGCTGAAAATAATGCTTCATCAGGCGGAGCTGACGGTCGAATTCAAGGGTGAGAAAAAGGCTATGGCTGAACTGCGCAGGCAATGCTCGTTCTATATAAAGGGACTGCCGAATGCGGCAAGCTTCCGAGGACGCTGCGGAACGCTCACAAAAATGGACGAGCTTTATGCGCTTGCGGATGAGATACTGAGGTCGGCGCAATGAATTATACTATAAGAAAAACTGTTCAAGGCGACCTTGCTGCTATGGCTGAGATAGAAAAAGAATGTATTGCTGATCCGTGGAGTCTTGCGGCGTTTGAGAGCAGCTTTGCTGCAGACGGGGCGTTATTTCTTACGGCGGTAAGCGGTGACGGTGAGATATGCGGATTTATCACGGCGAATGCTGTGCTTGATGAGATAAACATTTATAATGTTGCGGTGAGCGCACGTTTCAGGCGGCAGGGTATTGCTTCTGCGCTTATGCATAAGCTTGAAGAGGAAAAACCGCAGGTTATAAATCTTGAAGTAAGGGAAAGCAATGCAGGGGCGATCGCTTTATATGAAAAATGCGGATTTGAGCAGGTCGGATCAAGGAAGAATTTTTACTCAAAGCCTACGGAAAACGCTGTGCTTATGACAAAAAAGTGAGTTTAGCGCTCACTTGAAAGGAAGAAAAAATGAAGATACTCGGAATAGAGTCCTCCTGCGATGAAACGGCGGCTGCGGTCGTTGAGGACGGAAAGAAGATCCTTTCCAACGTTGTTTCAACGCAGATCGAGGAACATAAAAAATACGGCGGTGTAGTGCCTGAGATCGCTTCACGCCGTCATTGTGAGAATATTTTGGATGTTGTGAAGAAGGCGCTTTCCGATGCAGATACCGATCTTGACGGAATAGACGCTATTGGGGTGACTTATGCGCCGGGACTTATCGGGGCGCTGCTTGTCGGTGTTAGCTTTGCGAAGGGACTTGCATTAGCTTCGGGCAAGCCGCTTATACCTGTGCATCACATCGCAGGACACATTGCGGCGAATTATCTTGCAAGCGCAGAAACGGACGAGCCGTTAAAGCCGCCGTATCTTTGTCTTGTTGCAAGCGGCGGACATTCGCATATTATAGAGGTCACGGACTACACGAAGTTCCATGTTATCGGACGTACACATGATGATGCGGCAGGAGAGGCTTTTGACAAGGCAGCGAGGGTGCTCGGATTCTGCTATCCCGGCGGTGTTCAGATAGACAAGGCTGCGCAGAGCGGCGACCCGAACGCATACAAGCTTCCGCATCCGAAGATAAACGGCAGCGAATTTGACTTTTCGTTCAGCGGTTTAAAGACGGCTGTTATAAATCTTGCTCACAATGCAGAGCAGAAGGGTGAGGAGATTAACAAGAACGATCTGGCGGCTTCATTCCAGAAGACAATTTCGGAAATACTTGTCGGAAAGACTATTGCGGCTGCAAAGGCTTATAATTATAAGACGGTGGCGCTTGCAGGCGGAGTTTCGGCAAACTCAGCGGTTCGTGGACTGCTTGAAAAGGAATGTAAAAAGAATGGCATGAAGCTTTATATGCCGCCGCTGTATCTTTGTGGTGACAATGCGGCTATGATAGGCTGTCAGGCTTATTACGATTATCTTTCGGGCAAGCGTGCAGGAATGGATCTGAACGCTATTGCGACGCTTTCGCTTGAAGAAATATGAGGGGACACTATGCCGAGATTTTTTATTGATCATGAACCGAACGACTATATAAAAGTAGAGGGTGCGGACGCACGTCATATTGGATATTCGCTGCGAATGAAGGTCGGTGACGAGCTGACGTTCTGCCGCACCGGTACGGACTATATATGTGAGATAGAAGAGATGACCGAGGGTTCGATTTTGTGCCGTGTCAAAAGCACGGAGCCGTCAAAATGCGAGCCGAATTTGAAGCTTACGATATATCAGGCGTTTCCTAAGCAGGATAAATTTGAACAGATAATTCAGAAAGTCACGGAACTCGGTGCGGTAAAGATAGTGCCGTTCCTTTCAAGGCGATGTGTTTCACGTCCGGATAAAAAAGATTATGCTAAAAAGCGTGAGCGCTTCATGCGAATAGCGGAAGAGGCGGCAAAGCAGTCGGGGAGAGGGATAATTCCCGAGATATGTGAGCTTTTAAGCTTTGATGAGGCTGTGAAGGATATGTCATCGGCTCAGATAAAGCTTATCTGTTACGAAAATGGCGGTGAAAAGCTTGCGGAGATTGATTTTGCAAGTGCGGAAACTGCGGCTGTGATGATAGGCGCGGAAGGCGGTTTTGAACGTTCCGAGGTGGAAAAAGCGGTGGAAAATGGTGCAAAACCGATATGGCTTGGTGAAAGAATTCTTCGATGTGAAACTTGTCCGATCGCTGTAACAGCAATTATCATGAATTTAAGCGGCAATATGTGATAATACTTTACTGCGCCGTTGTAAAAGATGCTCATAAAATTGAAAAAAACGGGTATAAAACTCAATAAAACGCTAAATCTGCAAAAACCCCTTGACAAAGAGAAAAGAAAGTGATAATATAATAAAGCTGTCCGACGCAGGGAGTCAAGGTACTGAAAAAAATTGAAAAAATATTTAAAAAAGTACTTGACAAACCGAATTGGAAGTGATATAATATAAAAGCTGTCGCAAAGAGCGGTGGCTGAACAGAACCTTGAAAATTGAACAATAACGAACTTAAACGACCCTTAAGATTCC